>JAADGY010000025.1 GCA_013152165.1 bacterium | reverse complement strand
CATGCTAAAACGCTTTCTAGGCTGTGTTCCTGCCTGCTTTTCAGATTCCGGCCCTGTTCCTGCCCCCACTAACGATCCCGGATCGTCATGCATGCCGATCCGGGATCGAAGATCTGGAAAGATTACTCCCTCCTTTCGTTCCCGGATTCTTTTATCTTTCTTTTTACTTATTACATGTTACTTATTACTTATCCCCGCGTTCCGGGAACGGTTGTTGGATTGGGTTTTTCACTCTCTCTCAATTTCTCCGCCACCGCAGGTGGATTATTTTTAGATTGGGGTTTGGTCGTTGGAATTTTTAAACAAGGCCAAGCCAGGTTATGATGTTGCCTTTAAAGGTTTTTTCTTTAGCGTAGGAAAAGAATTTATCAGACTGGCAGGAAGTGCAGGAAGAGAGAATGTTGATGTTGGAGCTAGGAATGCCAAGTTTGGTTGATTGAAGAAAATTAAGCCTTTTAAGATCCAAGGTTAATCGGTCTTGATCGGGGATGATGATTTGATCCTGCCAGTTGGGAAACCGGCGGGTAAACTGCTGGAGCCTGGGGCCATGGATGGGGTAACAACAAAATCCAATCGAGGGGCCGATAAATATATAAATGTCTTCCGGGAGTGATTGGGCTAAAAAATAATCCAATAACTTAGGCAGTATTTCGTCTAAACTGCCCCGCCAGCCGGCATGGGCTATACCTAAATTGCCTTTGGCATCCCAAACAACTATAGGCAAACAATCAGCTGTTTTTATTATTAAAAATCGATTAGCTTTGGGATTAAGATAAAACAAGGCATCGCTGTTCTTGTAAACATCAATCTGTTTTTGGTTAGATATTATTAGGCTTAGATTGGCCGAATGAATCTGATCCATCAAGTTAATTTGGCTTAAGCCAGGATAAATAGATTTTAAAAACGACCAGACATTATCAGGCTTTTTAAACTTGCCTGCTTGTTTGTGAGTAAAGCCGTAGGAAATCGACAAGTTATTTAATTTAATAGTGTAATTTTTATAGTTCATAATTTAAAACTGGGCTATGACATTTTTAAAGATTTCATCACCGGCGGTTTGATCAACAAACATTTCCGGGTGAAACTGAAAACCATAGATGTTTTTAGTTTTGTGCTTAACGGCTTCGACACCATATTTTGATTCGGCCAGTTTTACGAGGGCGGGCGGCGTCTGGCTAATTACCCATCGATGGCTTTCGTAAACATAGAGATTGGGCAGGTTATTGAATATCTTGGTTTTATCATTTAGAATTTTTATCTTAACAATGCCTTTGGTTTTTTGGCTTAAGCGGGATAATCCGGCCCCAAAAACAAAGCCTATCAACTCAAAACCTAAGCAGATGCCGATGATTGGCTTGGCAGCGGTTTTTATCAGATTGATTTCATCCTGGTACAGGTGAAGGTGGCTTAAAACGGAATATTTATAGCTGCCGGATAATATGATTAGGTCAAAATGATTAAGGTCAAGCGATTGCAGGCGGTGGAAATTGCGAGTTAAAAGGGAGTGGCTGGATAAAAGAGATTGGAGTTTTTGTAAGTATTTAGTTTGATTATTAATTAAAAGAATCTTCATCGATGATTCATTATATCCTTAAAAGATTGCCAAAAACACAGATCGGGGCGCTTCAGGCTATTCCCATTCCATAGTGGCCGGCGGCTTGGTGGTAATATCATAAACCACTCTAGATATGCCGGGCACTTCGTTAACTATTCTGGTTGATATTTTTTGCAAAATATCATAGGGCAGCCTTGACCAGCTGGCGGTCATAATATTGGATGAATCATAAATTCTTAAACCAACCACTTCGCCATAAACTCGGGCATCGCCTTTGACGGCGGTGCTTTTGATTCCGGTCATTATAGGAAAGGATTGAAAGACTTGATCGTAAAGGCCGGCTTTTTTAATCTCTTCCAAAACTATCTTGTCAGCTTGCTGTTGTTTGGCCAGCCTTTGTTTGGTTATACTGCCGATAATTCTTATGGCTTGGCCGGGGCCTGGAAAAGGCTGTTTATTGGTAACTTCCGGGGGCAAGCCAAGCTTTCGGCCTATTTTTTTGACTTCGTCTTTGTAAAATTCTCTTAATGGTTCGATAAGCTTTAAACCTAGTTTTTTAGGCAAGCCGCCGACGTTGTGATGGGATTTAATTTTGCTGGATCTTTTGCTGCCCTTGCTTTCAATAACATCCGAATAAATTGTGCCCTGGGCCAGAAATTTGACGCCTTTTATTCTTTTGGCTTCTTTTTCAAAAAGCTTTATATAAAGATGGCCTATGATTTTTCGCTTTTTTTCAGGATCGCTAACCCCTTTTAATTTACTTAAAAATATATCCTGGGCTTGGACGATGATTGGTTTGATTTTGATAAATTCTTTGAATATATGTTCGACCTCCTCTTTAGTGCCCAAACGCATCAAGCCGCTTTCGATATAAACTGGATATAATTGCCGGCCGATGGCTTTGCCGATTAACAAAGCGGTAATGGTAGAATCTACCCCGCCTGAAACAGCACAGACGACTTTATGGTGGCCAACTTGGGTTTTGATTTTTTGGATGATTTGATCAATGTCTATAGTTTTTGGTTTTATTTTTAAACCACAGATTAGGTGAGCAAAGTTTTTGATAATGCGGGTTCCAAACTGGGTATGTTCAACTTCTGGGTGAAACTGGACGCCAAAAATTCTTTTGTCAGGATTTATAACAAAAGCGGCTTTGACTTGGCTGGTTGAGCCGATAATTTTAAAGCCTTGAGGCAGGTCAACAACCGTGTCAGCATGGGACAGCCAAACGGTAAATTGAGGTTTTGCTCCTTGTAAAATTTTTGAGTTTTGGTTTTTTAACTTTAATTTATGGGGGCCGTATTCTTGCCTGCCTGATACTACCTTGCCTTTTAGCAAATGGGCGATTAACTGCCAGCCATAGCAAATAGCCAAAATTGGAATGTCTAAATTGAAGATGTCTTTGTCAACCGCCGGCGCATCTTTTTGGTAAACGCTGGCCGGCCCGCCGGAGAAAATAAGGCCGGCAGGGTTAAGTTTCTTTATTTGGCCTATTTTTATTTCCGGGTCAACAAGCTTGGCATCCACACCTAAATCCCGCAGGCGGCGCTTTATAAGATGGCAGGTTTGCGAACCAAAATCAAAAATTAAAATTAGGTTATTGCTTGAATGATAAGCCATATTTTACTCCTTCAACTTTAATACCTGGACCATAATTAGAAGACAGCCATAGATCCTCTATGTCAATCCCGCTTATGATTGGGATTTTAAGAGCTTGTTTTAATTGAGTTTTAGCTTTGGTGTAAGTTTTGGCCATCAGAGTGGCAACCGCCGCTAGGTTAACTTGCAGCCCAGCCTGGCGGCATTGATGTATAAAACCGCCGGCTTCCCCCACCCCCTTAGCCATAGCTCCGGTGTCAAGTATTTCATCAACTAAAAGCAGGTTGGCCCCGCCGGAGCGGCTGATGTTGGCCAATAAGGCAGCCATGACATCTTTTCTAACCGAGATTATGTCTTTGCCGCCGGCGGTGTAGGAGTCTACTTGAAAAGCAAACCTTTGGCTTAGGGTTTTGACATTATTTTTTTCCATCCTAATAACTGGTATATTATCTGCTAAGGCTATAGAGAATTGGGCGCCGGGAATGACGGCTGAGCGCTCCGGCATCAAAATAGCATCTATTTGGTCGACTTTGCACAGTAGAGTTTTGGCCATTTCGTTGATAATCGGCCAAGTATATCCGGGGTAATAAAGAAGTTTAAAAACTTGATCATAATTAAGCCCTAAACCGCCGGGAAACTGTTTAACAGAGCCTATTGTCAACAAGGCTGTCAGAAAGGTGTGCTGGCCAGGAGTAATTTGGTTTTGATTTAGGGCGTTTCGTAGGGCTGATAGGCTTTGTTTGTGGGATAACGGCGCATGCTTTTGGCTGGCTTGGGGCGGTTTGACATTTTGTCTGGCAAAATAAGGAATGTTTGATGTTTCCATAAGATAAAAAAAACGGCCCAAAGTGGGCCGTTGATGTTGAAATTTTATTTATTTAAAAAGCAGATTGCTTTCATGTTTAAGTTTACACTGCTTTACTTGGTTGATCAAGATGATTAACACATTTAAAATATCTACTTTTTAAGGATTAAGTTAATAGCCCTCAAAGCATACCAGCCATGTATTTGATGGGCTTTGGGGCTGGCTAGGATAGGAACATGACCATCACTTCTTGTCTTAAAATTAACATATCGGCCGGGCGTGTCATATGCGCCAACCACTTTATAAAGACAAGCGTCATGATCGCCTCTTTTTTTATTGGTTAAGCAAGAGACTAGTTGGTTAATGGTGTCAAAAACTTTTTCAAAATCTTGGTGTTGGCCGGTTTCGATGCTAACACCCTTTCTATGATTTATCAAGGCATGCCCCGCTTTGGGATTAAAATCCATAAAAACAATATGCTTTATACCTAAGCCGGCGGCAAATGTTAACAGTTGCTTGTCAACCACGATAACAAAGGGCGGAGATTGCCCGGTAAACGTATGAAGGTCGACTACAAATTCATCCTTTTTAATCAGCTGGAGAATTTTCCGAGCTTGCTTTATTTCATAACCATCCCCAGATAATCCAAAAGAAGCGTTCATGTCCTTATCCACATACCTTACTTTTTTTCTTAAAGCCAGGGGGTTAGCTATTGTTTGCGGTATGCCCAGGCTTGCTAAGGCCAGCACAGGCGCCGGCTCGTTACCGTGTATGGCGGTTATGTATCTAAGTTTCATTTTGATTTTGATAAATTAAATAACAAGACAACATCTCTAACATAAAAACCTCCTTAAATGATAAACACAGTTAAGAAATACAAAAACTTGTGTGTCTTACCAGCGCAAATCAGCTCGAGTTTTTTCCATTTGCCTTAGATGCTTGAAACGGCCTTGTTTTAATTCTCTTGATCCCCGGCTAACCGTGGCCATTCCGACTTTAAGCTGTTGGGCTATTTTTCTTTGCGGTACTTTAGCGATTAACATTTTAACTATTTGCAGCCTGGTGGTTATATCCTCTAGTTCAGAGGATGTCAAAATTCCCATTAAAAAATCTTTCATCCCTGATGGGGTTTTAATAGTTAACAAGGTTTTTATAAACTCGTCCAGATACTTATTATTTTTATGTTTCATCGTACTAGTACACTAGCACATAGTTGAATTTGCGTCAAATGTATCGTAACCTACACATTTTAAAAAGGTTCTTAGTGCTCGTGTTCGATGTTATCAATAGAAATTCCAAAAAACAATGAGTGCCGCGGGCGGGAGTCGAACCCGCACGGCCTAACGGCCACAGGATTTTAAGTCCTGCGCGTCTGCCAATTCCGCCACCGCGGCTTGTTAAACAATTATTTATATTAACACTTCCATTATAGTAATCACATCCAACTTGCGCAGGACTTAAAATCCGTACACAAAATCTCAACCCTGCTCATGTCTAAATAATTTTAAATTAATTGTGCTAATAACTTACTAATAATTTTCCTGCCAGCACAGGATTTGAAATATTTTTCCTTTTTTCTAGCTTCCTTTACATTTGAGAGTTTTTCTAAATATATCAACTTCCAAGGTCTAAACGCTTTAGTATAAAAGCTTTGGCCTCTATTATGCTCATGTAATCGCTTTTTTAAGTCACAAGTCATCCCAACATATGTTTTTTTATATCTTAAACTTTTCAAGATATAAACAAACCAGGGCATAGTAGTTTATAATCAGCAACTGCGCGTCTGCCCGCCTCGCGTCGATGAGCGAGACGCGAGTCGAGGCGGGCCAATTCCGCCACCGCGGCTTGCGTTGAAAACAACTGCTTAATTATAAACCAAAAAGAAGGAATCGGAGGCCTTTTAATATTAGTGGGTGTTTTGGATGCGGTCACCGGCGGAGGTTTTTAGGCGAAGGGGTGATGGGTCAAGGTGTTGGAGCTGGTCAATCTCGGTTACGCCCCGGAAAACTAGGGACAAGATGATGTCTTCGGTTAAGCTGAATAAGTTAAAGGGGATGGTGGGTACGCCATAGGGCAGATGGTTCATCTCGGCTACGCGAGTTTCGCCCTCAACAAAAGATGGCGTGTTAAACGGCAGCATTTTTTTATCCAAGTATTTGCTTCTAGCTGAAGCTTCGCCGCCATAGGGTTTGAAATAACGGCCGTGCTCATCGATGCAGTAAAGCATGCCTCCGGGGGATTCGATGGTGCCGCCGGCGGCGATTCGAGAAACCCCGATGCCGGTAGCTCCCAAGGCAAGAGTGGTGGCGATATGGTCGCTGGCGCCGCCTTCAACGATGACCGGAATATTGATTTCACCCCTTAACTGCCATAAAAGCATGGGCCAGTCGATGACTGATCCACTTCTAACACCAGTGATACACCGCCCTCCCCCGCCGATGCCTATATACAAACCGTCGGCACCGGCTTGTTCTAATTGTTTGGCTTGGATGATATCAACCACTTGGCCGACAAAAATCTCTATTCCGTCTCCAATTTCTTGGCGCAGAGCTTTGACGGTGCTTAGGGCATTGATGCCTGGTTCGGGTGAGTAAACACGAAAGGTTCTAACTCCTGCGTTGTATAAAGCTTCGGCACGTTTTAAGGCTTTATCGGTTTCAGCTTCCAAGACACCGACAACGTTGGATCGCCATTGCTTCAGCAAGAATTGGCGGTCTGAATCAGATCGGCCAACTAATACCTCGCTGTTTTCCAGAGCATTCCAAACTTCTTTGACCAGATCTACCTGCCTTTGAATTTTATGAAAAGGACCATTGCGGGGAACACCAACAAAGCTTAAACATTGCGCCATGGTCGAGACAGCATAAACACTGCCATAGACATCCGGCATAGCTGACCCAACCAGGGGGGATCTAGCGAAACGGCCAAGTTTGACAAACGGCCCTTGGAGTAATCGCTGCTTGCGAGAGATCCTTTGATTTTGGGATCCAACCACGGCTACGCCTAGGTCAGAGACAGATAAAGCCACACCGTCTTTTAAGGCTTTGGTTAAAGCTCGACTTTTGATTTTGGGCGGGGGATTGAATTTTTGCTGTTGCTTGCGTTTCAAAAACTCCAGCCGCTCGGGGTGGTTAAAAATTTCCAGAAAATATTGACGAACTCTTAAGATTTGAATCATTTCTTCCGGCGGGATCATGCCGGTTTGAACTACAGGCAAAAAATCAAAAGGGGTCAAAAGCATGCCTTGGCTGGGGTAAGCATGATGATTATTGCGGCTTTCAATATACCAATACTTAAGATAGTCGGCGATGTTTTTTTCAAACACAGCCAATTTCTTCTGAATGAAATCTTCCCAGAGTTTGATGTCTCGAAAAGTAGCGAACGGTGGAATTTTAAGTGTTACCACATATATATTATAAAGCACAATGGTGGAAAAGACTATAAAAGGCGCCGTGGGGGGCGGACAAAAGCAAGAACAACCGGTAAAATAAATAATATGGCGACAGCTAAGCGATTAGAGAAAATTAAACAGGTGGCGATGAATCGATTTAAAGATGTGGTGGTGGTGCTGGAAGATGTTCATGATCCGCATAACGGTTTGGCCAGTCTGCGAAACTGTGACGCTTTCGGAATTCAGCAGGTTCATTTTATATTTGAAACCGAAAAAGAGTTTAACCCCAAAAAGATTGGCAGATCATCGTCGTCAAGCGCAAACAAATGGCTTAATTTTAAAATTTGGCAAAGAAGCGAAGAATGCTTTAGAGCTTTAAAACAAGATGGTTATTTGATTTGGGTGACGATGCTAGACAGCCAAGCCGAGGTTTTGTGGGATGTTGACTTTAATCAAGAAAAGATTGCTTTGGTTTTTGGCAATGAACATAGCGGAGTATCAAAAACGGCTAAAGACTGGGCGGATAAAAAGATTATTATTCCGATGTCGGGTTTTGTGGAAAGCTTGAATCTATCGGTATCGGTGGGGGTGGTGCTGTATGAACTGCGCCGACAGCGCCGATCGGCAACTCCTACTTTGTGGCATCAGAATTTAATTAAGGACTTCAAGGGAAGGTAAGGATAATTTTTAATTATCCTTGGCGCCCTCGGAGGGACTCGAACCCCCAGCCTTCTGATCCGAAGTCAGACGCTCTATCCAGTTGAGCTACGAGGGCTAATACTATTATAAGTAAGAAGTAAAAAGTAAGAAGGAATAAGATAAAAATAAGTCAAAGGGCAAAAGGCAAAAGCGCCCGCCTCGCGTCGACGCGAGTTTAAGGCGGGCTCATCATAAATCGTTTAAGATTTAGGGTTTCGGATTTTTCTAGATTGCGTCCCTGGCAGGATTTGAACCTGCGACCTAGCGCTTAGGAGGCGCTCGCTCTGTCCGAACTGAGCTACAGGGACTCGTATACATTATAAACTTGAAAGGCAAAAACAAAGGGCAGGAATAAGTAATAAGATAAAAAATGTCAAAACTTAAATGTCAAATCTCAA
>JAADGY010000081.1 GCA_013152165.1 bacterium | reverse complement strand
TTTAGGGTTTATTTCGGATTCTTGAAAGATTTAACATTTAAGATGCAGTTTTGACATTTGAGATTTAAGATTTGAGATTTCTTTCGCTTTTGCCTTTTGCCCTTTGACTTTTAAGTTTTTATTCCAATATCACCTCGGCCCGGTTATTCTTAACCCTCAATACTCCCACATTAAACTTAAAGCTCTTTACCTTTCCGTCCGGCAAAACAATCCTTAGACTCTGGTAAATCAAGGATATAAAATTGCTGTGCAAAGCCAAAACATCAAATCTGCCCTTTTGATTAACAGAGCTAATCGCTACCGCCTTACCCCTGTAAAGCGTCTTCTCAACATTTATTACCCAAACCTCATCTAACAACCTATTTTCTGCCATTGTTTAGATTTTTCAGGTTAGCTATGTATAAAAACTTATCCGGCTCAACCTCGTCAAACTTGCCCTCCAAAATAGACCTCACATCCTTAACCACATCCTGCCTTTTAACATAAACGCCTTTATTGCCGGTCTGGGCCTCGACGGTGAAAAAACTCTGCGTCATATAGTTCCTTAAAATTCTAGCCCTTCGATAAAATATCCTATCCTGCAAAGACAGCTCTTCCTCCCCCACTAACGAAACAATTCGCTTTAAAGACTCCGCCCGCTTCAACAAATTTTGAGCCTGTATCAACGCTTCATAATGATGCTCGCCTAACACTTCGGGGTTAGCTATCGAGGACGAGCTTAACAACAAATCAATCGCCGGAAACAAACCGGCTTGATAGATGTTTCTGGACAGAACCACAGTCGAGTCAACGTAGGGAAAAACCGCCTGGACAATCGGGTCGGTTATGTCATCAGACGGCACATAGATCGTTTCGATTGTTGTAATATGATTTTGACCGTAACTGGTCAGCCGTTCATGAAACGCCGCCATCTGTGAAATCAGGGTCGGCTGATAGCCGCCCTCAGACGGCAAAGCATTGGTTAAGGTTGACAACTCGTAGCCTGCTTGGCCAAACCGAAAAATATTATCCAAGAAAAACAAAACATCTTTCTTTTCTTTATCTCTAAAATACTCCGCCACAGAAGCCGCTCCAAAAGCAGTCGTAAACCTAACCGCCGGGTTTTCCCCCATTGTTCCATACATCAAAGCTACTTGGTCCAACACTCCAGCCTCCTTCAAATCCTCATAAAGCTCCCTGCCCTCTCTGGACCTTTCCCCAACTCCGGCAAACACAGAGGTTGTCTTTTCCTTTTGTAAAACAACCACATTATGGATAACCTCAGTCAGCAGCACCGTCTTTCCAACCCCGGCTCCGCCGAACAATCCAAGCTTGCCCCCCTTTATCAAGGGCGCAAAAAAATCAATCGCCTTAATACCTGTGTCTAAAATTTCTGTCTGCACAGACGACGGCATTGGCAGCGCCGGGGTTTTGTATACCGGCTCATACTGTTTTGGCTTCACCGGCCGGCCTCCATCCAACGCCCGGCCAAAGATATCAAGCACCCTCCCTAAAACTTCCCGGCCGACCCCTACCTTTAAGGGTGAGGCTGTGTTAAGTACCGTATCTCCCCGCTTAAATCCGTAAGAGCTTAAAACCACCGCAAAAAATCTTCTTCCCGAGTTTAAGGCTTGAATTTTAACCTCTGGATTATCTTCTAAAATCAACACGTCATACGGCCGCGGCGTCGGCTCGCCGAAAAATTCAACCTCCAAAATCGCCCCCCTGACTGACGTGATCTTTCCCTTCCCAATCATTTTAATAATAACCCCCATTAACTTGCCATAGACTAACCCCGGCCAGCTGTTCAAGCTGCCGCCTATCTCTTTCAAACCGCTGTTCGCGCAAAACTCTTTTAGAAGATTCGTCAATATTTTTATCTATCCGCTCTATTGCCCTCTCCATCGCCTTGATTCTAGAAGCCAAAAGCGCCAACTCCGACTCGCCCAGCGTCCCTTTAAAAAGGCTTATCAAGGCCTGGGTTTTAAAAAAATTAAACACCTTGTCAATCGATGGCTCTACCAAAAAATTCAACCTTTGGCCGCTTTTCTTTTCTTCCATTAACAGCTTCGGCCTATCGCCTGAAATATTGGTGGTGTTGGCCACTTGCATCACTAAATTTTCAAACCGGGGATGGTAAACATCGATTTTTTCAAACTCAACAAATTTCTGAGCCAGCCGGTGAAGGTCTTCCTTCGTTAATTTGAACCTCTCCACAAAAAGAGACCGCGTCTGCCTATCAAGCTTGTTGGCTCTAACAAACTCCGCCCCCACTTTGCCGATTACCACAACCTCATTGTACTTGGCCGCATTTTTCATAAAAAGAGCCAAAACCTTACCGGTTAAATCACCGTATAACTTGCTGTCGGGAGAGATCAAGATCGCCAGCCTTTTTTCCGATTTTCCTGGATTCTGGCTTTCGCTTTTTAGCAGTTTCTCTACCTGCCGCTTGTAACTTAACTTAACATCAAAAAAGACATCCGCCGCCCTTTCCATAAACCGCCTTGAGGCCAAAATCAAGCTGCGTATCTTTTTCATCCGCATCACCGCTATCTCCTCGTAGGCTTCAGTTAAATACTTTAGGTCGTTAAAAAACTCAACTTCTCTTTTTATCTCTTTAACCTTGCTCATACAAACAGCTTATAATAACTTTCTAAAAAATCCAAAAATTCACTTAATGTATCGAAGTCGCTGATTTTTTCCTTAAGCTGTTCAAACTCAGCCAAATTTTTCACCTTTGCCATCTTCCGCTTGGCTTTGGCAATATCTATCGCCGCCTCTTTATAAAAAGTCAACAAAGCCAGTCCGACCAAAACAAGCTCCTCTTCCTCGCTGTAAATCACATTAGTGTACTGCTGGAACAGCGTTTCCAGCGTCTCTCCTAATCGCAACAGCTTCTGCGTCTGTTCAGACAGCTCCGAGGACAGATGGGCCAGCTTATTGGCCTGCCCATACTGCGTTAACAAAGACAACAAAGTCAAAGTCAGCTCCCTTTTAAGCCGTGTCTGGGTTTGCTTGCCAACCCTAGTTACTGACAAATAAGGATTTATAGCCGGCCGGACGCCTTGGGCATAAAGCTTTGGATCCAAAAACAAGTGCCCATCCGTTATGCTCATTAGGTTAGTCGGCACAAAGCCGGTAACATCGTTCCCCAAAGACTCAGCCACCGGCAGACAGGTTATCGAAACCTCCCTTTTGCCAACTCTAAAATTACCGGCTCTTTCAAGCAGCCTGGCCTGCATAAAAAAGATATCGCCTGGATAAGATTCCCGGCCAGGCAATTTTTTAGCCAGAAGCGATATTTCTCTATAAAACTTAGCCTGGTTTGACAAATCATCCACCACAACCAGCGTATCAACCCCTTTATCTCTAAAATGCTCAGCCAAGGCAAAAGCGGTAAACGGAGTAATCACTACCAAAGCCGAAGAATCCGAAGCCAGCGAAGCTACTATCACTGACTTTTTAAAAAGCCCCTCCTTCTCAAAAAAATGCTTGACATCCTCAATATCGCTTTTTTTCTTCCCTACCAAAGCATAAATTATAACCGTCGAGTTATCCTTTTGGGCCGAGGCTACCATCTTCAAAAGGCTAGTCTTCCCGGTTTTTCGCCCGCCCAACACCAACTCTCTTTGGCCGGCGCCTAACGGTACGACTAAATCCACCAGCAAAACGCCCGTTTTAAACTGTTTTCTTATCTTGGCCCTTTTATCTATTCCCAGTGGCTCTCTATTAACCGGCAGGCTGTTTTCAGCTTGCAGGTACTCTTTTGTATAAAAATCCCGGCCCAAAGGGTCAATCAGCCGCCCCACCAGCTTGTCAGACACCGGCACCGACAGCCCCGACCCCAGCGACACTACTTTGCTATCCAACCGAAGCGGCATATTATCAAACACCAGTCCAATTACCTGGTCATCTTGTATTTGATACACCTGGCCAAAAGAATCATTCTCAAACACCAATTTATCCTCTACCCTAACATTCGGCAGATTCTCAATCCTGACCAGTGGATAATCAATCCCTATAACCCTGCCAAACTCGCCTTTCTTTTTCAACAGTTCTTCAAATTTCATTTTTATCTTCCAAAAACTTCCTTAAGCTAAAATCAACCAGCCTGCCATCAAACTCCACCACCGCTCCGGCCATCAACCCCGGCTCCTTTTTAAACTCCACTACTGCCTTGACATCATTGACCTTCAAAAAATTGACCACTCGGCTAATTAAATCAGTCGATGCCTCAAAAGCAATCCTGACCGTCAAAACCGGAATTTTTAACACCTTCCTTTTCAAATCATCAATCTTGTCCGCCAAGTCCTTTCCTTTCCCTGACGACAAGTATTTTTCTAAAAACTCAACCTCCTCCGGCCCAAACCGTTTTTTTAAACCGCTAAAAGGCCTTTTAGACATTAAATCGACTTTAGCCCCCTCCAGCCTGGTTAGGAACAAATCGCGCTTCGCTTTGGTTGTCAGCACTGTAAAAATTAAACTATCCATCATATCAAGCCTTGATTTTTAGCTTTTTCCAACATTTCTAAAACAATTTCCTCCTGCTTTCTCGAAGGAATTATTTTCTCACTAAACTCCGGCAAAAGCTCTCGATAAAGCCGGTCAAACCTCTGTTTTAACCTTAGCTCTTCACTCTTCTTCATCCTATCCATTTCCGCCTTTAGCACTTTGACCAAGGCTTTCATCTCCTCGTCAACCGCTTTCTCCATTACAACCTCCGCCTTTTTCTGTCGGTCTTTGATAGTCTCCAGACCTAACTTCAAAGCCTTCTCCAACACCGCTTGATGGACTTTGACAATCCTGGCATCAAGGTTGTCCAAATTATCTATAAAAGCTTTCAGATGCTCCTTGGCCTTTCGTTCAAATAACCGCTTTAGATCTTGCTGATGCTTCAGATATTCCCTATTAAACCATCGCAGGTTTTTAAAATATTTGTAGTAAAGATAAACCAAAACTGCCTGTTGGGCCAAAATCACAACCGTTGCCAAGATTAATAAAAGTTTTGTCATCATATCTAGTTTAAAACCTTAAAACCAATAAGCCAACCGCCACTCCTGTCACCATAATACCTATCCCTATCAAAATATTAAAAACTATACCAAACTGGATAACACGACTGGCTAAAGGATTTCGGCCTAACGCTTCTATGCCCTTAGCGCTCACCCTGCCAAAATGTAAAAAAGCAAACACAAAAGAAAGTATTACTGACAAAGCCGCCACTATATACTTAAAAGCGATCAAAGGCTCCTCGTAAGCCGCCATCTTCGCCAAATCAAATACATTTCTAAACCGCGAGTTTACCGAAGCCCGCACCGACACATATTTAATGTTTAAAGTCACCGGCAGACGTCCCACATCATCCTTTGTCTGCCCCTGGAAATCAGCCAAAGCAATACCCAGCATCGGTCCTGAATGGGTCGCCTTCATCCCCACCCCCGGCAAGCTGGATGAAGTAATAAAATCCCCTTTCCGAATCGGGCCATTTTCCCCAGAAACCAATACCTTGGCCGTACCCGAAAACACCACCGGATAATAACCTCCTTCCTGTTGCTCTTGTGATTCAAAGGCCACCCCGGCTTCCGACACCACCACCCCGGTCATCGACTGGCTGTACGGCACCCGCGATTTAATAAAGCCTTTTTCAGAAGTAATAATTATATGCCCCGGCCTGACATCGGCATCAACGATTTTTACATCATTGCCAAAATTCAAATTCTGCTCAGCCAAAACAGATACAACAGACAAATTCAAAAGCAGGACCACCACATAAACAACCGTAAACAATCTTTGCTTATACGCCATCATTTCAACTCATTATAGAGCAAAAACATCCCCCAAATCAACCAGCCCAATGCCCACACAACGCCCTTTCATTCCCAGCTTTTTTTATCTTTCTTATTACTTATTCCCCAACTTTTAACTTTGCACTTTTCACTTTTCACTTATTTCCCGTCCCCTTATACCCCCTATACACTTTGTCGCTTTTAGCTTTATGAACTTTACGAACTTTTTAACTTGATAAACTCAATTCGCTTTTGCCCTTTGACCTTTGCCTTTTGACCTTTTTTCACTTTTAACTTTACAAACTTTATGAACTTTCTAACTTTCTTAGTTATAATGAACTATGCTTGACTGGGGAAAAAGAGTAGCTATTGATCTGGGCACATACACAACACGGGTTTTCCTGCCTAGCCAGGGTGTTGTTCTACAGGAACCTACCCTGCTGGCGGTTCGGCTGGATAACAACAAAGTAGTCGCCGTCGGCAAAGAAGCCGAAAAAATGATGGGCCGAACCCCTGATGAAATCGTCGCCGTCAGGCCGGTCAACAAAGGCGTCATCTCTGATTTTCAACTGGCCGCCACCTTCATCGAACACACCTTAAGGCAAGTCACCAAAATCGGCCTCTTCCACCGGCCGACAATCCTGGTCAGCCTGCCTGCCGGTGTTAGCCAGGTGGAAAGAAAAGTCCTAGTCGAAGCCTTCTTAACAAGCGGTGCCCGAGCCGTCCATATCGTGCCCCGGCCCTTGTCTGGAGCGGTCGGCGCCAACATTCCTATGGCCGAACCAATCGGCAGCGTTATTCTAGACATAGGCGGCGGCTTAACAGAAGTAAGCTTGGTTTCTATGGGCAACGTTATCAGTATCAAAAACATGGGCTTCGGCGGCATCGATTTAACCTACGAACTAATTAAATATTTAGAATCCGAACATAATCTGATAGTCGGCTTCCAAGCCGCCGAAAAAATGAAAAGGATAATCGGCTCCGTCGGCCAACTGACAGAACACAGCATCAAAGACTTCAAAAAACTACACGAAGACGGCCTTATCGGCATCGACGACAAGGGCGTTTGGATGGAAATTTCCGGCAGGGACGGATTAACCAGCCTGCCAAATAAAATCAAGGTTTATTCTTCTGATATCAATCAAGTCATAGACAAAAAAGTCAAAAAAGTAAGCGAGTTATTAGGCCAAATCATGAAGCATGTCCCACCGGAACTAGTCACTGATGTCATGGATAAGGGGGTCGTCATGATGGGCGGCGGCTCTTTA
Organism: bacterium; assembly: GCA_013152165.1. Classification (GTDB taxonomy): domain Bacteria; phylum Patescibacteriota; class Microgenomatia; order JAADGY01; family JAADGY01; genus JAADGY01. The sequence continues at coordinate 1,439 of JAADGY010000081.1, read as the reverse complement.
CTGAACTTCTTGCCGGAGTATTTAACCAACTTAGTCGGAGTGCCCTGCTACCTGGCCCAACAACCAGCCACCTGCGTTATCGAAGGCAGCGGCAAGATCTTGGAAAATTTAGATTTATTTGAGTATACTTTAGGTTAGAATGAAAATAAGCCACCAAAGAATACTCATCGCGGTCGTTTCTTTTATATTGCTGATCGGATTAACTATACTGGGGGTGCAATTCTCTCAAGGCTACAGATTTAATTTCCGCCAGGGCAAAGTCGAAATCACCGGTTTATTAGTGGTTAAATCCCAGCCGCCAGCCGCCAAGGTATTTTTAAACGGCAAACTAAGCGCCGCTTCTGATGCCAGCTTAAGCCTGCCTAAAAACGAATATGAAATCAAGCTGGTCAAACCAGGCTATCAACCATGGGTTAAAAAACTGACAGTCGACAAAGGATTAGTCACCCAAGTCGACGCCAAACTCTGGCCTATCTCGCCTGATTTATCCAAAATCACCTACGCTGGGGCCCTTTACCCCGTCCTAAGCCCATCCAAAAGCGAGATAGTTTTTGTCCTGCCTGATTCAGAAGCTGTGGTCGAGTGGCAGCTGCAGCCTGGCTTGTATGTTTTGGATTTATCCAGCAAAGGCTTCCTGGGCAAAAAAGGTTCTCGATTAATCGCCGCCGACACCCGGCAGGTCAAATTCAATCAAGTCAAACAACTTATCTGGTCACCGGACGGTTCTAAGATCATGGCCGTCTTTGACGATCGAGTCTTTTTGCTGTCCACTAAAGACGTTCAAGAAAACACACCCCTTTTAGACGTCTCCTACCAAAAGGATGAAATAGAAAAAACCTGGAACAAGCAACGAAACCAGCAACTAAAAGCTGTTTTCGAAAAGATCAAGCCGCCCTTAAGAAACCAGCTTCTATCCGTCATTAAAGTTATCGACATATCAAGTGATGAAAGCAAGGTAGCTTACCAAGCCACCGGCTCGGCTCAACTGGCCCAAGTCATCCAGCCGCCCCTGCCGCCCAACAGCCACCTGCCCGAGGTCAGAAACATCAAAACCGGCAATTACTATGTCTACGACATCAGGGAAGACAAAAACTACCTGCTGGCCCCGCAAAAAGACGTTGGCAAAGACGTTTATATCTGGTGGATGGTGGGGTCGTCTCACCTGTTAATGGTTTATCCCGGCAAAATCTATGTTATTGAATATGACGGCGGTAATAAAACAATGGTTTTTGCCGGCAACTTCCAATCAAAATACGTCTTCCCCCACCTATCCGGGGAGGATATCATCGTCCTGACTTCCCTAAACCCGACCCAGCCAAACTTCTACAACCTCTACAACCTCAGCCTCCGCTAACCCCACCCCAGCTTTTCATCCTCGGATGGTTGATATTTTCTATCAATCCTCGGGTGCATACCCGAGGTTTGATAGGTATACCATC
>JAADGY010000098.1 GCA_013152165.1 bacterium | reverse complement strand
AGGGTTTATTTCGGATTCTTGAAAGATTTAACATTTAAGATGCAGCTTTGAGATTTGACATTTAAGTTTTGACATTTTTTTATCTTATTCCCTATTACTTATTTTTGCCCTTTGCCCTTTTATTATCTTATTACTTTTTCCAACATACTAGGTTTTACAGTACATCAATTATCCTAAACTGAGGATAGATCCGGCCGTTAAAGTGGTTCAGGCTGCTTGCCACCACTAGCCGCTTAACTTGGCCCCATTCAACCTTAGTTTCTACTCCGAAAACCACGAAATCCAACCCCTGGCAGCCCTCGATTTTTAACTTGAAATGCTTGCCGGTTTGTCCCAGCTCCTGAACCGCCTGCACCTTGATCGCATCAAGCAAGAAGTATGGTTTTTGCCTGTCATTTCCAAACGGTCCGTAATCTTCGACCAAAAACGGCACCTGTTCATCCAGCGCCTTGGGCGATACTAAATACTTGATTTTATACGCCGGATCCACCAAGACTCGCTTGTTTTTCAAGCGGCCTATCAACGCATCCAGCGCTTGCTTGTTTGACACGGTAAAACCGCAAGCCTTTTTATGGCCGCCTAAACTTTCAAACACTCCTCCTAAACTTCTTAAAAAAGATGTTAAATCAAACTGGCCAACACTTCGTCCGGAGCCTTTTAATTTATCCTGCCCGCCGATCACCAGTGCTGGCTTAGTATGCTTTTGGCTTAAAGACGAAGCTAAAAGCCCCAAAATCCCCTCTGGTATCAATGGGTCATAAAAAACGATAAAATCGTTTAATTTCAGCATTTTCTCCTCGGCCGTCATTAAAAATTCCTTAGTTATCACCTGTCTTTGTTTATTGATTTTTTCAATCTCCGCCCCCAGCCGGCTAAGGTTCTCTTGGGCCTTGGTCCCCAACAGTTGATACGCCAAGCCAGCTTCCCCCATCCGTCCGGTAGCATTGATTCTAGGGGCGATTATAAAATTAACCGCGTACTCATTAATCACCCGCCTATAGCCGGCCTGTTTAACAAGCTCTCTAACACCTTTATTGATAATCTGGCTTTCTTTTATTGATTTAAAAGCCGTCTTGACCGTCATGTAGTTGAAGCCCCTTAAAGACATTTGGTCAGCCAAAATCCCAACCGCCGCCAACTGAAGCAGTTCTTCCCAATCTTTTTGGCTTATTAATTTTTCCGTGTACATCAAACAAGCCAAGCCAAACACCAGCCCGCTGGCGCAGGTTAAAGTGCTGTGAATCATTAAGTCAATTTGTGGTTTTTGGTAGCCATCTTTTTTTAAATGATGATCTATGACGCCTACCTTTTTTCCCCGTTTTTTTACATCTTCCAAAACATCAAGCGCCGAGACGCCGTTGTCCACACTAATAAGGCCGTCAAACTCGACCGCCTTTTCAAGCCTGCTTAAAGTCTTTTGATTAATCCCATAGCCGTCACGTTCGCGGTGGGGCAAAAAAACAAACGCCTTGGAACCGATTATTTTTAGCAACCGCTTCAGTATAAAACTGCTGATTACCCCATCGGCATCGTAATCCCCATAAATCAAGACTTTTTGATTCTTGAATGTCTTAATGAAAGCTGTAAGCTGTGCCTTATCAAGGCCAAGCTCATCCTGCATAAGCTTAATAAGTCCGTTAATATTCGGCTGGCCAGCTGGGGTTGTTGGTTTGAACTCTTGGTCGATCAAATCAATCAGTGATTCCTTAGTTTCTATTCTTATAGTATCTTCTATATTCCACAACATCCGCCTAATCTTGCCTGTTATCATGATATAATCATACCATCATGCCCCTGCCTGAACAAATCAAATCCCGTCTGGAAGAGGTGCCCTTAATCATCTGGCAGATCATGCAAAAGATGTCTCATCAAGGTTATGATATTTTCTTGGTTGGCGGCACCATTCGCGATCTATTTTTAGGCCGGCCGATAAACAACAACTTCGATTTAACCACCTCGGCCACTCCCGAACAAACCCAAAAGCTTTTTCCTGACAGCTTCTACAACAATCCATACGGTATGGTCGGCGTCCCGATTTGGCAGACCGCCGGCGGCAAACTTACTCTTAATCGCCAAGCCGGCAAGCCGGCCATGGTCGTCGAGATCACTACTTTTCGATCCGAGTTTGGCTACTTAGACCACCGCCGCCCGGATAAGGTTGTTTGGGGTCAAAAACTAGAGGATGATCTTAAGCGGCGGGATTTTACTATCAACGCTCTTTGTCTAGGTTGGTACAAAAACACCGCCCCCAAATCGCTTGACCGCCGCCAGCTTGTCAACAGCCTTGTTTTTGTTGATTTGTTTGAAGGCATAAGCCACCTTCAAAAACGCTTAATCAAAGCCATCGGCGACCCCAATCAAAGGTTTAAAGAAGATGCCCTGCGCATGTTAAGGGCTGTTCGTTTTGCTGTTTGTCTTGATTTTAAACTGGAGGAAAAAACCCAAACCGCCATTAAAAACAACGCCGGCCTGCTAAAGCACATCTCGGCCGAAAGGATAAAAGAAGAGTTTTTTAAAATCTTAACCGCCGACAAGCCAGACTACGGCATCAATCTTTTAGCCGATCTGGGCCTTATTGATTTTATCCTGCCGGAACTTTTGCCGGCCAAGCAAGTTGTTTTATCCAAACATCACAAATACGATCTTTGGGAGCACCTTTTGTTTACAATCAAACACTGTCCGGACAATCATCCGATTACTCGGCTGGCGGCCTTGATTCATGACATCGGCAAAATTCAGACCTGGTCAATTTTATGCCGATCCTGCGGCCATGTTTTTAAGGTTGATTATGCCAAACCAAATTATCAATGCCCTAAATGCCAAACCAAAAACGATCCCAAAAAAGATAGCATTTTTTACAATCATGAAGTCTACAGCGCTAGATTTGCCCGCCGCTTGGCCCAAAGACTTCGCTTGGACAAAAAATCAGCCGACAAACTTTATCGCCTGGTCAGATGGCACCAGTTTGTTGTTAATGAAAATCTATCAGACAAAGCTATCCGCCGCTTTATCCGCCACGTTGGCATTGATAACGTGTCGGCTATGTTAGCCCTTAGGATCGGTGACCGCTTAGGCAGCGGCGTCAAGAAAGCCATTTCCTGGCGGATGGAGAAGTTTATTAACCGCCTGACCGAGGTTCAAAAACAGCCTTTTGATATAAAGGATTTAAAAATCACAGGCCATGACGTCATGCAAGTTTTATCCATCAAGCCCGGCCCCCAAGTCGGCATCATCTTAAAAAAGATTTTTGACAAAGTTCAGGATAAGAAACTGCCAAATGACAGGCAGGCATTATTGGAAGAAATTAAAAAACTTAAAACTTAAGTCTTTTTACGCTCCCGAAATTAAAATAAACAAATAGCCTTGAAACCGCTCCAGAGAAATTTTGGCAACCCCCGGGGTTGCCAAATGGGCGGCAATTTAGGGTTGTAGGATTATAATATAAGTTAAGTTAAAATATATAAAAGGAATTTTTTAAATGTTGGAAAAAATTAAATCCAAATGGCCTTGGCTTGTTATCGGCCTTGTGGTTGTAGCTGTTGGTTTTTGGTGGTGGCAGGCTAGGGCTTTAGCCAAAAAAACTGCTGATCAAAAACAAGAATACATTGTTAAGCCCCAAAACCTGACTAAAAGGCTGGTTTTATCCGGCACTCTAAATTTTGGCAAAGAAGCCAATCTTCGCTTTCAAACCAGCGGCCTTTTGGCCTGGGTCGGCGTTAAGGCCGGCGCTAAAGTCAAAAAAGGCCAAGCCATCGCCAGTTTAGACCGGCGTGATTTATACAAAAGACTGAAAAAATCGCTTAATAGTTACTATAAAACCAGGCTTGACTTCGAGGAAAATCAAGATGAATACCGGGATATTTTAGACAAAACCCCAACCATCCAGCGGCTGTTGGAAAAGACTCAAAAAGATCTGGACAACGCTGTTTTGGATGTTGAGCTTCAGCATTTAGCTTGGCAACTAGCCGTGATTACCGCCCCGTTCAGCGGCGTCATCGACAGCCTGACCGTACCGATAGCCGGCACCAACATCACCCCAGCCAAAGCCACCTTTCATTTAGTCGACCCAGACAGCCTTTTCTTTCAGGCCGAGGTTGATGAAATGGATTTGCGGAACATAAGCCTTAACAAAACCGCTGATATAACCCTAGACGCCTATCCTGATATTAAACTAACCGGCTCTATCGCCTATATCAGCCTTACCTCGACCACCGGCCGCGGCGGCAGCCAGGTTTACCTAGCTAAAATTCCCATAGATAAAAAGGCTCTTGATTCTTTTAAAGACAAGCCCCTCCCCAGCGGCTTAAACGGCCAAGCCAGCTTAGTTTTGGCTAAAAAAGATAATGTCTTGGCGGTCCCGGCCGATTTTGTTTATTACCAAAACAACAAACCCTATGTCCTGCTTAAAAAACCTAACGGCCAAACAGCTAAGCAGTTTATCCGAACCGGCCTAGAAACCGATGAGTATATAGAAATAACAAACGGCCTTAATCAAAACGACGTCATAACCGCCAAATGACAAACCCTATAGCTCAGTTAATCAAGGTTACCAAAACTTATTACTTTGGCGACCAGCCCTTTCATGCCCTTCAAGGCGTCAGCTTGTCTATCTACCCTAATGATTTTCTGGCCATCATCGGCCCATCCGGATCCGGCAAATCAACCATCATGCACCTAACCGGCATACTGGATGTGCCAAGCCAAGGCCGGATCTTATTTAAAGGCCGGGACGTCACCAAATTAAATGACAGCCAGCTGGCCAAGATAAGAAATCAGCAGATTGGTTTTGTTTTTCAGCAGTTTTTCTTGTTGTCTTACTTAAACGCCATCGATAATGTGGCTTTGCCCTTGGTTTATGCCGGCGTGCCCCTAGCCAAGCGCCGCCAGCTAGCCATAAAAATGCTTGAAAAAGTTGGCTTAAAGGACAAAATTTACAACCGGCCCAACCAACTTTCCGGCGGCCAGCAGCAGCGGGTGGCCATTGCCAGAGCCCTCATCAACAAACCGTCGCTGGTTTTAGCCGATGAACCAACCGGCAACCTTGACTCTGTTTCCGGCCGGCAGGTTTTAAAGTTATTCGCCGACCTTCACAAACAAGGCCACACCATCGTCATCGTTACCCACGACCCCCAAGTCGCTAAAATCACCCGCAAGCAAGTTCATCTTAAAGACGGCAAAATTATTAAAATAAATTAAAAATTTCAACCCATGGATTTATTCGACCTAACCATCACCGTTTTTCAATCAATCAGAACCCACAAGCTAAGGACCTTTTTAACCACTTTGGGCATCCTTATCGGCGTATCATCGGTTATTTTATTAATGGCCATCGGCAACGGCATTCAAAATTATTTGGTTGGCCAGTTTAAAAAATTGGGCTCTGACTTGGTTTTTGTCCTGCCCGGCAACCTGACCACCGCTTCCGGCAAGATAAGCCTTTCTTCCGAGCGCAAAATCTTTTTTGCTAAGCCGCTTAAGGCCCGCTATGACCGCATACTTTCAAAATCTGACCATGTCATCGCCGCCTCGGCCGTCGGCGGAGCCTCGGCCAAAGCTAAGCGAGGCAGCCGCCAATACGACGTCGAGATAAGGGGGGTCAGGGCCCAGTATTTTAAGATTAGAAAGCTTGATTTTTTATTCGGCGGTCCGTTCCAAAAAGCTGATGAACAGGCTTTGGCCAAAAAAGCCATTTTAGGATTTAATGTTTACAAAGAGCTGTTTGGTCTGGGCGCTGATCCGATCAAAAAGACCATCTTAATCGGGGCGGCTAAGTTCGAGGTCGTCGGCGTCGCCGATGAGGTCGGCGGCAGCATGGGCGGGCCTAACTTTGATGATTTTGTCTATATTCCCTACTCAACCCAAATAAAACTTTTCCCCGAATCAAAAGTCATAAGCATTTTGATTGGCTTGGATGATATGGATAACTTTGATTCTTTTAAAAAGCAGGCCAGCCTGCTTTTGCGCCGGCAGGGTTTAACCGACGACGATTTTACCATCTTAAGCCAAAAAGAGCTCCAATCTTCGATCACCGATATTTTAGGCATATTGTCGCTGGCCCTGTCCGGCATCGCCGCCATATCTTTGTTAGTCGGCGGCATCGGCATCATGAACATCATGCTGGTTTCGGTCAATGAAAGGATTAGGGAGATCGGTTTGCGCAAAGCTTTAGGCGCCACCAAAAAAGATATCTTAATCCAGTTTTTATTTGAATCAAGCGCTTTGGGCTTGTTGGGCGGCTTGTTGGGTTTGGGGCTTGGCTTTTTGGGCAGTTTGTTTTTAAACCGCTTTATCCCGGCCACCATCGGCCTCCAGGAAATCGGCTTGGCCCTGGGCGTGTCTTTTGTGGTTGGGGTTGTCTTTGGCGTCGCTCCGGCCAGAAAAGCCGCCAACCTAAGCCCGATCGATGCTTTAAGGTATGAATAAGCTTAATTCATACCTATAGTATAATAACTCATGCCATCACCGGACCGATTTGTACCAGGCCGTTCTAATATTTCTTTTCCAGCTGGGCCCGATCGGCCTTCTGGACGTTCAGACAAACTCCCCCATATTTCAGCCTTTACCATGCGAGCCTGGCTGGCTCTTGCCGCGGCAGTTGGATATGGAAGCATTGAAAACATCGCCGCCGCCCAACCACCTGCTACCACTGAAGTTGGTATCCAAATTCAAAATGGAGCAACCTCTACAAGTTTCAATGAGATCGACCCCGCCGCCAAGCCGCCAACCACCACTTATACCGTTAAAGCCGGTGACACGCTTTTCCAAATCGCCCGCCGCCACGGGTGCCCCATGCCTGATATAGTCGCCGTCAATCCGAACATTGATCCATCATTAATATACCCTGGCCAAGAAATTACGCTTCCCTCTTCTTGTGATACAGACAACAATTCCCATCAGTACACAATACAGCCCGGTGACACGCTTTTTGGCATAGCCAGCAAATTTGGCTTATCAGTTGAAACCTTGCAGAAAGAAAACGGTATCACAGACCCCGATCATATTCGTGCCGGCGACAAGCTTTGGATTCCAGAAACCAACAGCTTGGACACACTTGAAACGCCCTCCGCTCCAAACTCTGCCGAATCTTTGGCATCGCCTGCCCCCAAAGAATCCTCCCCGTCAAGGCCATCGCCCAAGCCGGAAGCCTCCCCGTCCCCAGTCTCTTCCGAAAGACCTTCAGTTGATCAAAGATCATTTCCCGAACCTAAATCAGTTAAAGATACCCTTATTGGCATGGCCGAGACCGTTATTGCCGGGCTTGCAGGCTTCGCTGTTCTTAAAAAACTATTTAAATCAAATATCTTAGGCCGTATCATTTTTAGTAAAAAAGCCATGCCGTTTGAGGCGCTTGGCGCCGCCGGAATTACCGCCTACGCCGCTAGAGAAGCTATTCTTTTAAAACTCCATCAGTTAGCTCCACCGGTTTTAGAAGCCGCCAAACAGGCCCTTATAGTCGGCGGCTACATCACCCTCGGTACCGCGGTTATCCTAGCTATGGCATACAGACTTATACGCAAAAATCGTATCCGCTTTTAAAATCCTGCTACAATCAATTAATGATTCGATTAGGCGCCCATCTATCAATAAGCGGCGGTTATGACAAAGCTCTTGACCGCAGTTTAGCCATCGGTGCCAACACCTTGCAGATTTTTTCCGGTTCGCCCCGAACTTGGAAACGGCCCGAGACAGCCTCTGAACAATTAACAAACTTCAAGACCAAAAAAAATACCCTGGACATCAATCCGGTCTTTTTCCATGCTTTGTATCTGGTTAACTTAGCCTCTCCCACCGAAACAGGTCAAAAATCAGTCGATACTCTCATCTGGGAGCTAAATTTGGCCGCTAAAATGGATGTTGCCGGCTCGGTGGTCCATCTTGGCTCTTATCTAAAAAACAACCCCCAAACCACCTTTCAAGTCTTGATTGACAACCTAAGCCTAATACTAGACAGCACGCCAAACAATGTATCCCTTATCATCGAAAACTCAGCCGGCCACAAAATCGGCCAAACGCCGGATGAGATTTTTCAAATAATCAATCAACTAAAAGATCCCCGCCTTAAAATCTGCTGGGATACCTGCCACGGCTTTGCCGCCGGCATTGATTTATCAACCGTTGACAAGCTTGACCGCCTGCTTGATGCTATAGACCAAAACGTTGGGCTGGAGCGGCTGGTTTTGTGGCATTTAAACGATTCCCGCGATCCTTTTAACTCTAAACGCGACCGCCACGCCAACATCGGTGAAGGATACATCGGTACCCAAACCTTTGCCAATATTCTTAACCATCCGGTTGCTAACAAAATTCCGGCTATCATCGAAACTCCTGGTTTTGACAACAAAGGCCCTGACAAAAAGAACCTAGATATTTTAAAAGGCCTTATCAAAAAGGCATAATTTTTCACCCAATCATATCCATTAACCCCGGCCAGTTTTTCGATCGCGGCATTCTGCCAAACTTTCTCCACCCTAATTTTTTACTACACCACTATATAGTGGTGTAGTCTTTGTTTTTCTTTTTCCCTCTCTCTTTTAAACTTCACGCCAAAAAACCAAACTCCCCACTCTTCCCACTCCTGGAACTCCCGAGGTTGTATAGGAATATTCAACCTCGGAGGTTGATTATTCCTATACAACCTCGGAAAGGTTGAAAGAAGCAAAGGAAAAAAAAGAAAGAAAGAAAAAACAAACACAAACAAAGATTTATCTTCCCTGATAAACAAAAAAGCCAACAGAGACGGCACTATCACACTCTAGAGTACGATAGTATCTTCTCTGTTGGAGTAGTATTCTTTT
>JAADGY010000055.1 GCA_013152165.1 bacterium | reverse complement strand
ACATGTAGATTTGAGATTTGACATCTAAGTTTTGAGATTTTTCATCTTATTACCTATTACTTATTAGTTATTTTTGCCTTTTGCCCTTTGATTTATTTTTATGTTGTATAATAACCATGGTTTTAAAATGAAATTTAATCTTATGAGGAGTTTTTATGGCTAACCAATTTGTTTACAAAGATCAGCTTATTAAAAGCGGCGACACCGTCATCGTCCATCAGATCATCGAAGAGGGCGGTAAAAAAAGAATTCAAAAATTCGAAGGCATAGTTATTTCCATTAAAAAGGGCCCAAACGGCACCTTCACCGTCAGGCGGTTAAGCAAAATCGGCGTCGGGGTTGAAAGGATTTTCCCAATCGATTCACCCTGGATTGATAAAATCGAGGTTAAAAATCCGGTCAAAACCCGCCGGGCCAAGCTTTATTATTTAAGAACCAAAAAATCCAAAAAAGACCTGCGGTTTAAAAAAGACGAAAAAAGAACCGAAATCTTAAAACAGCAAAGAAAAGCTCAAAACAAGCTGCATGCTCAAAAATCTAAAACCCCGCCCAGCCCGCAAGCCAATCCAGCCCCTGCTGCCAAAAAGTCCAAAAATTAAGCTGGGCCATCAGGCCGAGGCCTGGTTTTCAAACTATCTAATCAAACAGCTAAAGCACCAAATCTTATGCCGCAATTTCCGCTTTAAGATCGGCGAGATCGACGTTGTTTCCTTGCACCAAAAGATTGTTTACTTCTGGGAAGTCAAAGCCAGGACTAGCTTAAACTACGGTTATCCCGAAGACAGTATTAACCAGGCCAAAATAAAACGCCTTCAAAAAGGCGTTGATATCTTTTTCCAGCAGTTTCCCGCCTATCAAGCCTGTGACCGGCACATATACGTAGCCAGCCTAATCATCGCTGATTCTAAAATAATTGATCTAAGTCTTTTTCAGCTGATGTGAAAAATCTTCATATCCAATCTTTATCCCTAGATAAAAGGGTTGACGGTTTAAAGGGAATAAGTTAAACTACTCATGTTTTTACCTAAAGGCAAAAAAACTAAAAAATGACTATAATCGCAGATATTAGCCAGAACACAGAGCCTGTTAAACGTGTCCTAGATCAAACTGCGGCCCATGCCCAGCCAGTCAAAGAATCCCTTGTCGATATCTCGATCAATCCAGAGCCCTTGTTTCATATCGGCGGCTTTACCGTCACCAACTCCTTTTTAGCCACCATGGTGGTTAGCCTTGGCTTAATCCTTTTTGCCGTTTGGATGTACAAGCGCGGTTACCGCCTTATCCCGGACAGGTTGCAGGCGTTTGTTGAGCTGGTTTTAGAAATGTTTCTTTCCATGACCGAAAGCATCGCCGGATCCCAAAAGGCCAGGCTCTTTTTTCCTTGGATCATTACCTTTTTCATCTTTATTATTTTAGGCAACTGGATCGGCCTGCTCCCTGGAGTCGGCACTATCGGCATCAAACATTATCTCCCCGGCAACGGGGAGATTTTCATTCCGCTTATCAGGGGCGTCAACGCTGACCTTAACACCACCGTGGCTTTGGCTTTGGTTTCGGTTATGCTGACCCAGTATTATGGATTAAAAACCCTTGGCCTTGGCTACCTGAGAAAATTCTTTAATTTCAAATCAGGCATCGGCTTTTTTGTCGGCATATTAGAGCTTATTTCCGAGTTTGCCAAAATCATCTCTTTTGCTTTTCGTTTATTCGGCAACATCTTTGCCGGCGAGGTCCTGCTGATGGTCATCGGCGCCTTGATTCCGGTTTTTGTTTCTATTCCCTTTTTGGGCTTGGAGGTCTTCGTCGGCTTTATCCAGGCCTTTGTTTTTGCTACTTTGAGCTTGGTCTTTTTTAACATGGCCACCCAGTCTCATTCCGAGGCGTCTTAAAAAAATTATTAACAGCTTAAACTTAATAAATTTTATTAAAAATTATAAGGAGGTATCATGGAAACTGAAGCCATCAAACTCTTGGCTATGAGCTTGGCTATCGGGCTGGGCGCCATCGGCCCCGGCATAGGTATTGGATTAATCGGTGCAAAGGGAGCTGAAGCCACCGGCCGCAACCCCGAAGCCACCAGCAAAATCCAGAACAACATGATTTTGGCCATCGCTTTTGCCGAAGCTGTTGCCATCTATGCTCTGGTCGTCGCCTTAATTATCAAATTTGTCTAAAAAAACTTTATGGAAATAAACTGGGCCCAACTTATCGGTCAAATTATTAATATATTTGTTTTGGTCTGGCTGTTAAACCGTTTCTTGTATAAGCCGCTTTTAAAAATCATCGATGAGCGCAACAAGAAAATCAAAGAAGGCCTAGAGCTGGCCAAAAAAAACCAGCAGGAGCGCCAAAAAATCGCCGAATTGGAAAAGCAGAAGCTGGCAGAGGCTGAAAGGCGGGTCATGGCCATCATGCAGCAAGCCAAGCAGGAAGCTGCCAAGCAGGCCAAGCAAATCATCCAGCAGGCTCAAGCTAAAGCTTCGCAGGAGGCCGAAAAGCAAAGAAGGCTTTTGTTGGAGGAGCTGGAGCAAGAAAAGGACAAGATCAAGCAGGAAACCGCCGAGCTGGTGGTTACCGTTACCGAAAAAATCTTGTCTGATGTTCTTGACCAAAAACAGCGCCAGGAAATAATCAACAAGCAGCTGCAGAGGCTTAAAAAAGTTAGTTGGTAATCTATGACCAATTTAAGTTATTTAATCGCCGACACAATCTATCAGATTTTGGAAAAGCAGGGACAGCTGGACAAACTGCCTGAAGTTATTGATCTGTTAAAAGCCAAGTACAACAACACTCCCATCCATCAAATCTTTGTTATCACCAGCGCTCCTTTAACCGATCAACAAAAGAAGCAGTTGGCCCAAGTCATACAGCAAAACCTGGGCCAAGATAAGCAGATAATATTTAAAGTGGATAAAGACCTGCTGGGCGGCTTGGTGATTAAATATCAAGACAAAATCATTGACTTGTCCCTAAAAGGCCGATTACACAAAATTAAACAGGAGTTGACTAATGAATAAACAAACAAACTTAAACCAAGACATCAAAAATCTAAAAGAGCTTTTAGAATCCCGCCTTAAGCAAATTTCTTTTTCTGACAGCCAATCGGAAAGCATCGGCCAGATAGAAAAAGTTTATGACGGCATCGTCTGGATCAACGGCTTATCCGACGCCTTAATGGGCGAGATCTTAGAGCTGCCCCAGAAAACCTTTGCCCTGGTTTTAAACTTGGAACAAGACAGAATCGGGGCTATTATCTTTGGCCGTTATCAGCACTTGAAGGAAGGCGACATCGTCAAAAAAACCGGCAATGTTTTATCCATTTCCGTCGGCGATCAAATTTTGGGCCGGGTAGTCAACTCGCTGGCCCAGGCTAAAGACGGCCTGCCGGCCTTTGAAGCCCCAAAAAACATGTCATTAGAAAAAATCGCCCCCGGGGTGGTTTATCGTAAGTCAGTCACTCAGCCGCTTCAAACCGGCATTATGGCCATCGACGCTATGATTCCCATCGGCAGGGGCCAAAGAGAGTTAATCATCGGCGATAGATCCACCGGCAAAACCTCGGTAGCTTTAAGCGCTATGATCAATCAGAAAAACTCCGACGTTATCAATATTTACGTGGCTATCGGCCAAAAAGAAGCCAACGTTGCCTGGGTTGTCCAAACCTTAAAAGAGTACGGGGTTATGGATAAAACCGTCATCGTCGACGCCAGCGCCTCCGAAAGTTCGACCATGCAGTATCTGGCGCCCTACGCTGGAGCCGCCATCGCCGAATATTTTATGGAGCAGGGCAAGGATGTTCTAATTATTTATGATGACTTATCCAAACATGCCGTTGCTTACCGTGAATTATCCCTGCTTTTAAAGCGGCCATCCGGCCGTGAAGCTTATCCCGGCGATGTTTTTTATCTGCACTCGCGGCTTTTGGAAAGGGCCTGCCGTTTGGATGAAAAATACGGCGGCGGTTCGATCACCGCTTTGCCGATCATCGAAACCCAAGAAGGCGACGTCTCGGCCTACATTCCCACCAACGTCATCAGCATCACCGACGGCCAGATTTATTTAGAAGCCGATTTATTTAACGCCGGCATCCGGCCGGCCATCAACGTTGGCATTTCTGTTTCCCGCGTCGGCGGCGCCGCTCAAATCAAAGCTATGAAGCAAATGGCCGGCAAAATGCGCCTAGAGTTAGCCCAGTTTAGGGAACTAGAGGCCTTTGCCCAGTTTAGTTCAGAGCTGGATGAAGCCACCCAGAAAGTCATCGATCGCGGTAAAAGGTTGACCGAGGTCCTAAAACAGCATTGGTCCCAACCGCTTGATGTCATCGACCAAATCGTTATCATCTGGGCGGTTACCAACGGCGTCTTTGATGACATTGACATCGACAAAATTCACGCCGCCTCCCGGCAATGGCTAAGCTGGCTGAAAACCAACAAAAAACAAATCTTTAGCCGTTTAATCAAAGATCAGAAACTAACCGAAGAAACCCTTCAAAAGCTTGAAAAAATCAAGCAAGAATTTAAGTTAATCTTAAGCTAATTTTTATGGCTAACACACGCGATATCAAAAAAAGAATCAAAGCTACCGGCAACATCGGTAAAATTACTAAAGCCATGGAAATGGTCTCGGCCGCTAAGATGCGCAAAGCTCAAGAAAAGACCCGCCAATCCCGCCAATACGCCCAAGCCTTGTCTTTGATTTTAAGCCAAATATCAACCGCGGTCAGCATCGCTGATATTCCCTTGCCGATCCTGCGCCGCCAGCCGGTTTCCGGCCGCCAGCTGATTGTTTTAATCGCCACCGACAAGGGCTTGTGCGGGGCTTTAAACAACAACCTTTTCCGCTACCTTGAAACATACATCCGCCAAAACTTAAAAGCCAGCCAAATTGAGTTTGTCACCGTTGGCAAAAAAGCCGGCCACTTTGCCGCTGTCCAAGGCTATCAGCTGGTTGCCAGCTTTCATGATTTTCATGACGTCCCCACCTCTGATGAATCGTTGGCTGTCACCCGGCTTATCATCGACGGCTTCGTCAGCCAAAAATATGACCAAGTCTTTTTGGCTTACCCTAAATTTATCAACACCCTTACCCAAGTGCCGACCATCCAGCAAATCCTGCCCCTAACCAAAGAAGAGTTGGAAGAGTTTAAGCAAAAAGTTTTCGTCCCCCAAGCCCTAGAGGGGTTTATCAAGGAATATATTTTGTTCGAACCCGACCCCCGACAGATATTAGAAGAAGTTATCCCTTATGCCTTAGAAATGAAGCTTTATCAGGCTTTGATCGAAGCTTCGGCTTCTGAACACTCGGCCCGCATGGTAGCTATGCGCAACGCCCATGATAACGCCGAAGATGTCCAGAAGGGCCTTCGCCGAGAATACAACAAGGCCAGGCAAACCCAGGTAACCAACGAAATCGCTGATATAGTTACCGCCACCATGTCGCTTACTTTAAAATAATTAAGGAGGTTTCTAAATGACAAAACAACAAAACATCGGCCAAATCACCCGCATAGTCGGTCCGGTCATCGACGTTCATTTTCCCAACCAACTGCCCAGAATTTATGAAGCCCTTAAGGTCAAAAATAAAGATCTTATCTTGGAAGTCGAACAGATTTTGGGTGAAAACCAAGTTCGCGCCGTAGCTATGGGATCAACCGAAGGATTGAAGCGCCAAGATGACATTATCGCCACCGGGGCCCCGATCGCCGTCCCGGTAGGCAAAGAGATCCTTGGCCGAATCTTTAACGTTACCGGCCAACCAATTGATAAAGAAGGCCCGGTTAAAGCTGATCAGTTATGGCCGATTCATCGTTCGGCCCCCAAATTAACTCAACTGGAAAGCCAGCCCCAAGTTCTGGAAACCGGCTTGAAAGTTATTGACCTTATCGCCCCCTTTGTTAAGGGCGGCAAAATCGGCATCTTCGGCGGCGCCGGCGTCGGCAAGACCGTCATCATCATGGAAATGATTAGAAACATCGCTATGGAGCACTCCGGCCACTCGGTCTTCACCGGGGTAGGGGAGCGAACCAGGGAAGGCAATGATTTGTGGAACGAAATGAAGCAGGCCGGCGTCTTGGACAACACCGTCATGGTCTTTGGCCAAATGAACGAACCCCCCGGAGCCAGGTTACGGGTGGCTTTAACCGGTCTTACCTTTGCTGAATACTTTAGGGATGAGATCGGCGAGGATGTTTTGTTGTTTATCGACAACATCTTTCGCTTTTCCCAAGCCGGGTCCGAAGTTTCGGCCCTTTTAGGCCGGGTGCCCTCTGCTGTTGGCTACCAGCCAACCTTGGCTACCGAGATGGGCCAGCTGCAGGAAAGAATCGCCTCTACCAAAAAAGGTTCAATTACCTCTTTGCAGGCGGTTTACGTGCCGGCCGATGACTTTACCGACCCAGC
The DNA here is from genome assembly GCA_013152165.1 of bacterium. GTDB lineage: Bacteria > Patescibacteriota > Microgenomatia > JAADGY01 > JAADGY01 > JAADGY01. The sequence continues at coordinate 2,745 of JAADGY010000055.1, read as the reverse complement.
CCCGGCCACTACTTTTGCCCATCTGGATGCGACCATTACCTTAAGCCGAAGCCTGGCTGAACAGGCTCTTTATCCAGCCGTTGACCCCTTGACATCTTATTCGCGCATTCTGACCCCCGAAATCGTCGGCCAACAGCATTATCAAACCGCCCGCAGCGTCCAAAAAGTCCTCCAAAGATACAAGGATCTTCAGGACATAATCGCTATTTTAGGTGTCGAGGAGCTTTCCGACGAAGATAAATTGATCGTTGCCCGGGCCAGAAAAATTCAAAGATTTTTAACCCAGCCGATGTTTGTGGCCGCCCAATTCACCGGTTTAGAAGGCAAATACGTCAAGATCGAGGACACCGTCGCCGGCTTCCAGCAAATACTAGAAGGCAAGCTGGATGACGTCCCGGAAATGGCCTTTTATATGGTCGGTACCATTAATGAGGTTAGGCAAAAAGCTAAACAACTAAAAGAATGACCAAAAAACTCCACATAAAAATCATCACGCCGGAAAAGGTTTTGCTTGACACCGACGCCGCCATCGCCGTTGTTCCAACCATCGACGGCATCATCACCATCCTGCCTGAGCACATCAACCTAATCACCAAGCTTACCGAGGGCGAACTAAAATACAAAACCAGCCAAAAAGCCAGCTGGGAATACCTGCTTATCTTTGGCGGAATCTTGTCAATTTATAATGACCAGGTTAATATATTGGCTAAATCGGCCGTAAAAGCCCAGGAAATCGACGTCGCCCAGGCTCTTAAGGCTAAAGAAGAGGCTGAAAAACTCTTGTCCCAAAAACTTGAAAAGGTTAAATTTGCTGAAGTTGAGGCCGGCTTAAAGCGGGCTTTAATGGAGTTAGAGCTTGCCAAAAAATACAAAAGAGTCGTTAATCTGCCCCATTAATCCGTTAACACCACCGCCCCGGATATTGTTTGATAATCAGTCAGTTTCATCCCAACCGAAAAGCATCTATCGCCGGCGTTAAAGACTATCTTTTGATTGTCCAGTATCGAGTCGTCAAGATATGTTTCCAAGCCAAACAGACCGCCAAAAGGCGGAATGCCCCCTGGCAAAACCCCTTTGGTTATTTCCTTCACCTCGTCAGCTGTGGCAAATCGTGAACTTTTGATACCCAAACGCCTTTTTAGCTTTTTTCGATCAACGACCGCGTCTCCAGCCAAAACCAGCATAATAAACTTGGTCTTTTTATCCTTTAGATAAACTTTTAAAATCAAGGCCTTGGCTCCTTGGTGTAGGCTGTAACCGCCCCGCAGTTTGGCCGCTTCTTGACTGGTTTTCACGGGTTGGTGGTGAAAAGTCTGATACCAAACCTTGTGTTTTTTTAGCAAGTCAACAATCTTGTTTGATATAGGATGAAGCCTTTTGCCAGCTGCCATATTGTTATTATATCCATCAAAAGCTAAAATAAAATCATGCGGCTAATTTTTTTCGTCCTTTTTCTATCAGTTTTCTTTTTTGGCCTTAGCCAAAAGGCCGCGGCCTTGACTTTGGAATCCGCCTCGTACAAGCTTCAAATGGGCAACTTTAACACCTCGGCCGGGCAGTCCCAATCAACCAGCTTTAGCCTTGATCAAACCACCGGCCAGCTGTCTCCCGGCAAATACACCGGCACCAACTACATCGTCAAAGCCGGCTTTCAATATATTCACAGCCTTATCCCCTTTGCCTTCTCCTTGTCCAAAACCAGCATTGACTTCGGCGTTTTATCCGCCGCCACCGCCAAAACCGACAGTCTAGTTTTAACCATCTCCAACAGCTCGGCCTATGGCTATCAAGTCTTGGTCAAAGAAAACCACCCCTTAAGAAACTCCCAAACAAACGATGAAATTCCCGACACTTCTTGTGACGCCGCTACTACCTGCAGTGAGTATGATGCTAATGTCTGGTCTTCAAGCACCGCCTATGGATTCGGCTATAACATGGCCGGCGATGATGTTGACACCACTGACTTTGTTGACAGTACTTATTATCGGCCCTTTCCCAGCCTAGAAAGCAGTGAAGCCGGCGCCGTTGCCATGTCATCGGCTAACGCCGGCACCAACCGCCAAGCCACCATGACCGTCAAAGTCAATGTCAGCGGCACCCAAGCCGCCGGCCGATACAATAATGAGCTTATCTTTATCGCCGTCCCAAGTATATAACTTAGAACCTGTTAAAACGCTTTTTCTGGTTGAAGCTCTCTTCCACTTCAGAACTAACGATCCCGGATCGTCATACATGCCGATCCGGGATCGAAGAAAAGCCAACCTCCAAATTGTTAGGAAATATCAACCGTTAAGAGGATGGAAACCTGCTTTTACCTCTCTCCCAATTTCTCCGCCACCGCAGGTGAAAAGTTTAGTATTTGTTATTTAGAATTTAGTGCTTACCCGCTTCGACTCGCGTCGACGCGAGGCGAGCCCGCTTCGCCTCGCGAAGCGAGGCGAGTTTGGAGCTTCGAATTTAGAATTTGCCCTGCACCAGTACGGTGCAGGGCACCCCGAACCGTCTCTGACGCCAAGTCGGAGTCTGGTTCAGGGTAAGTTTTGAGATTTAAGATGCAGATTTGACATTTGACATCTAAGTTTTGACATTTTTTTTATCTTATTGCTTTTAACTTTATGAACTTTCTAACTTGATAAACTCAGTCCGCCTTTGCCTTTTAACTTTCAATTCATATAATTAACCTACATGAAGCTTTTTATCTTCGGCTCAACCGGCAACCTGGTCAAGCAAAAAGTCATGCCGGCT
>JAADGY010000097.1 GCA_013152165.1 bacterium | reverse complement strand
CACACTCTAGAGTGTGATAGTATCATCTCTAAAAGACTACTACTCCAACAGAGAAGATACTATCGTACTCTAGAGTATGATAGTGCCGTCTCTGTTGGTTTTTTTTACTTATCAGGGAAGATCAATATCTTTTTTTGTCCCCCCCCTTTTTTTTGTTTTCTTTTCCCTTGTTTTTTTAACATTTCCGAGGTTGTATAGGAATATTCAACCTCGGGAGTTTGGGGAGTGGAGAGAGCAGGGAGGGGTTTGGTTTGTGAGTGGGGGAGTTTGAAGAGTGATAGGGGAACTAATACTACGCCAATGTATAGTGGTGTAGTGTTAAGCTATATCTTTCTTTATTTTAGTTTTCTTAAGAAGGCCGGGATGTCGAATTCGTCTTCGATGTCTTCTTCGGGGTTGGTTGGCGCGGGGTTGGTTTGAGGCGAGGAGGATTTATTGGTTGATGGCCTGGCGGCGGGTTGAGAAAAGCCGGTGGCGATGACGCTGATTTGGATTTTATCGACCAGCTCCGGGTCGATTCTGGCGCCGAAGATGATGTTGGCGTCCTTGCTGGCACTTTCTGAGATAATTTGGGCGGCTTGGGAAACTTCCTGCATGGTTATATCTTCTGGGCCGATGATGTTAAATAGGATGCCCTTGGCGCCTTGGATGGAAACTTCCAGTAAAGGCGAGGAAGTGGCCATTTTAGCGGCGTTGACAGCCCTGTCTTCACCGCTGGCGGTGCCGATGCCCATTAGAGCCGAGCCGGCGTCTTTCATAATGGTTTTAACGTCGGCAAAATCAACGTTGATAAGGCCAGGAGTGGTGATTAGGTCGGAAATACTTTTTACCCCTTGAGTTAGGACCGAATCAGCTAAGCGAAAAGCTTCCAGGAAGGTAAGATTCTTGTCGGAGGTCTCCAGCAAGCGCTGGTTAGGAATGGTTATCAGAGTGTCGACCTTTTCACGCAAAAGGTCGGCGCCTTCTTGGGCGACGGCCATGCGCCTAGCGCCCTCAAAGATAAATGGCTTGGTGACGATAGCTACGGTTAGGGCGCCGGCTTTTTTGGCCTCTTCGGCCACGATCGGAGCGGCGCCGGTGCCGGTGCCTCCGCCCAACCCAGCGGTGATAAAGACCATGTCAGTGTTGGCCACGATTTCTTGGATTTTGTCGCGGGATTCTTCAGCGGCTTTGGAGCCGATTTCGGGATTGGCGCCGGCGCCTAAGCCACGGGTAATCTGGTCGCCGATTTGAATTTTGACCGGGGCCATTGAGTTAAGCAGAGCTTGGGAGTCGGTGTTGATGACGATGAACTCGACGCCGTCGATTTGGTTGTTGTTGACCATGTTGTTAAGGGCATTGCCACCACCACCACCGATGCCGATAACTTTGATCTTAGCTAGTTTGATAGCGTCTGGTTTAACGAAAGCCATGGATTAAATTTTAAACTTGAAATTTATAAAAAGTAAAAATATTCCTTTCTTGATTGTACTATGGGAGAAGCGATTTAAGCAAATCAATAATTTTTTTAGAGGTTTTGTTTAAATTAAGGTTGAGGGGCATAATCCGGTTAAAGCTTAAAAGCGGTTCAGACGGAGTTTGGACGATTTGGTTGGTTAGAGCAAAGTGAATAAGGCCGGCGGCGGTGGAAAATTCCGGCTGTTTAACATCGTCGATAAGGCCGGTGATGTTGGTGGGATGGGCCGGCTTAATCGACCAGCCGGTGATGCGCTTGCCAAGGCGGTCAAGTTCGATGGTCAAGGAACCGCCTCCGGTGGTAACTAAGCCGCCTGATACTTCATTGGCGAAACCGGCTTCTTTAACTCTTTCGTAAATAAGGGTGAAAAGCTCTTCCAGACGAGGGTGGATGATGCCGTTGACAACGCTTTTGTATGAGATTTTTTTAAGGTTGGGGATGTTAAGCGATGAGACATCGATGTCTTGGTCGAGTTTGATTCTTTTTTCTTTTGACCAAGTAGAGGCATACTGCTGGCTTAAAAAGATTTTAAGCTTTTCGGCTTCTTCCAGGTTAATTCTAAGGCCGGCGGCTAGATCTTTGGTGACATGATGGCCGCCGATAGGGATGACGGTTGAGTAGGACAAGGCGCCTTCGGTGTAAACAGTTATGTCGGTGACGTCGGCGCCGATATCAGCCATAACCACACCCAGTTCTTTTTCAGTGGGGCTGACCACGGCTAGTGACGAAGCCAAACCGGAAAAGACTATTTGGTCAACGTCAAGGCCGACATCGTTTATGCTTTTGGTTAAGTTTTTGATGGTGGTCGAGGCGGCGGTGATGATGTGAGTGTCGACTTCCAGCCTGACGCCGCTCATGCCGACAGGGTCCTTGATGCCTTCTTGGGAGTCGATGGTGAAAAAGCGGGGCCAGACATGAAGGATTTGCTGGTTGGTTGGCAAAGAGACGGCGCGGGCGGCGTCGATAACGCGGACAACGTCACCTTCGGTGATCTCAACATCAGGCTGGGTAACTGCCACGACGCCTTTTGAGTTAAGGGAGTTGATGTGGGAGCCGCTGATGTTTATGAGGACGGATTTTAAGGAAAAGCCGGCCATTCTTTCGGCGGCTTCGACGGTTTTTAGTATTGAACTGACAGCCTCGTCGATGTTTATGATCAGAGCCTTTTTGATGCCGCGGCTTTCGGTTTTAGCGGCGCCGATTATTCTAACCGGCTGGGTTAGGTCGGCATTGGGGCTGACCTGGGCGATTAAGGCGGCGATTTTTTTTGAACCGATATCAATAGCAGCGATGTGATGCGGATAGCTCATTAGGTTAATTATAGCCGGTGGGCAAGAAAAAAGTAAAGATGGTTTTTAAACGGGCCTTGATGAAGCTAAAAAACAGAAATGTGATTGAACCGCCAATCGATGATTTTGGCCGGCTTTTCAAGGTCGGCGGCGGCTGGGATTTGGTCCAGGGAGTTTGGTTGAGGCAGAGATTTAGGGTTTAGAAGATAAAAAAGTTGTTTTTGAGGGTCAAAGACTAAGGCCGAGACAGGAGTGATAAAGATGTTATAGGGTTGGCGGGGTTTTGGGTTTTTGGTTTTCAGCCAGAAGAAAAGCGCCCAGGTGTTTTGAAGGGTGGGTTGAGAGATCGAGGTGAGGTAAAAATGATAATTAGCGGCGGCGGTGGCAGAATCAATGGGTAAAAGAGACAGTTTTTTTTGATCAGGCTGGAAAAGGGCCAAAAAAAGGCGGTTGGTTTTTTGGGAGTTTAGCTTGTAGCCCAATTTAAGCCAATCCTGCAGAGATCGGGGGTAAAAAGGCGGGTTGATTTGATGGATGTAGGCCTTGTTGTTTAAAGGCTGGCAGTTAATAAGGATGGCAGAGGGGTATTTTTTGTGTATTTGAGTCGGCTGGAATATGTAAAGGGGTTTAAAAGCTTGCTTGATCTGGGGGAAGGTGATAAGGATAAGGGGCTTGTTAATAAAAAGCTGGGTTAGGATGCCTTCGATTGACTGCTTGGTTTTGGGGCTGATGTCATTGTTTGTGCAGGTGATGGTTTTAAGCCGAGTGAAGTTTAGAAGGCTGACAAAGGCAAAAAGCAAAAGGCCGGCGGTGGTCAAGACGAGAAGAAGTTTTTTTAATGAGAAGGCAAAAGGGGCAAACAAGGCCTTTCGGAAGGGGCGGCGGGAAGCTTTGGGCCGGTTGAAGATGGTGGATGTCCGAAGCCGGCGAGTTTGGTTTTTGTTAGTTGATTTCCAGGGCAGTTTCATGGTTTCAGATATGGAGAGATGTGTTTGATAAGCCGTTGGTCGGCATCTAGGGGCAGGTTGATTTTAAAAGAGGGTTTGGCCGGGGGATTGGTTAGTTTTTCTAGGATAGTTTGATAGAGGCGGTTGGGGGTCAGATTTGATTGGCGGAGGATGGTGCCGATTTTGAGTTTGGCTAGGAAGTTGGCGTTTATGAGCTGTTCCTGCTTGGGGACGAAGGCGGCCGGGATGAGGATGGCTGGTTTGTTTAAAAGAGTCAGTTCGTAGGTGGTGTGGGCGCCGGCGCGGGAGATGATCAGGCTGGCTTGACGGTAGGCCCGCATCATCAAGCTGGAGTCAAGGTAAGGAAAGGCCAGGTATTGGCCGGGCAGGTCTAGTTTTTGAAGTTTAGTTTGGAGTTGTTTAAAGCGAAGATGGTCCTTGGTTTGATTGCTTTGGCCGGTTTGATGAATGAGGTTAAAGCGGCCTAGAAGCCTTATGATGAGCGGGTCGATGATCTGATTAATAAAATGAGAGCCTTGCTTGCCGGCGGTGATAAGAATTGTTGGCAAAGAATTGTCGATTAGCGGTGGAAATGAGTTGGGTTTTTTAATAAGGGTAAGAAACTGAGACCTTAAAGGCAGGCCGGTGAAGACGGTCTTGTCTTTGGGAAAGGGGTATGTTATTGGCCAGCTGACAAAGATTTGCTTGGCTAGGGGGCTAAGGGCCAGGTTGGCCCGGCCAGCTATTTGAGTTTGTTCATGAATAAAAAACGGGGTTTTGGTTATAAAGGCGGTTATGGCGCAGGGCACCATTAAGTAGCCGCCGAAGCCCAGAAAAAGGTTGATACCAAGCCGCCGCCAAAGAGAGAGGAGTGAAACAAAAGGAGGGATTGATTTAAGTGAATAAAGGATAGGGTTGAGGTTGAAAAGCTTTGGCGGCTTGATGCTGTTAAAATCAATGCCGGCGGCGGTAACTTCGTTGTATTCAGCTGAGACAGCGGTATCGTTGGAAAGGGTATGCTTATGGCCGAACCAAACAATAGAGTGGCCTTGCTGTTTTAGAGTTTTGGCGATGACCAGAGCGCTGGTGTGGTGACCGCCGCTGACTGCGATTTTGACCATAGTTATATCTTAGAGTATTTTGAAAAGTTTGGCTGGCGGAGGCCGCGGGCGGACTTGGGTGGCGAGGTTGAGTTGACAGCTGATTGAGCCAGGGCGATAAGAAGCCAGAGGGTTAAAAGAGATGAGCCTCCATATGAGATAAAAGGCAAGGGGATGCCGGTTAGAGGGAGTAAAACGACGATGCCGCCAAGGTTAATAAGGGTTTGAAGGAAGATAAGAATGCCGGCGGTGTAAAGAAAAAGTTTTTGGCCAGGAGACGAAACAAAACGGGTTAGTTTAAAGATTTGGGAAAAGAAGAGAAGGTAGGAAAAAAGAAGCAGGCTAAGGCCGACAAAGCCAACCTCTTCGCCGATGACGGCCAGGATAGCATCGGTCGAGGCGGCCGGCAGGTAAAGGAAGCGCTGGTGGGAACCGCCCAATCCTTGGCCAAACAGCCCGCCCCGGCCAAGGGCGATGGTGATTTGGTTGATTTGATAAGAGGCGCCGAGTTTGTCTTGGTGAGGATTAAAAAGAGTGAGAAGGCGCTGTTTGCGATAGGGGCTGGAGATTATTAATATTAGGCTGATGAAAAAAGCGGCAAGAGAGAAAATGAAAAAAGGTTTAAGGTTGGCATGGTAGATAAAATAAAGGATTAGAGCGGAGGAAATAATAAGCAGAGTGGTCCCCATGTCGGGTTCGATGAAGATTAAAGATCCGCTGATTAAAACCAGGGTAATAAAGCTGGCAAAGGAGCGCTTGGCTTTTGTCAGCCAAACAGCCAGATAAAGAGTTAAGCTTATTTTAAGCAGTTCGGAGGGCTGAAATCGGAAAAAACCAAGGTTTATCCACCGATAGGCGCCGCCGGCTTTAAGGGAAAAAGGCGGAATAAAGACCAGAATAAGAAAGATTAGGTTGGCAACAAACAGCCAGGGAGCCAGGCGGGTAAACAGCGACCAGGGGATTTTGGAGATGATGAAAAAAAGAATAAGGGAGAGGATGAGCCAGACGAATTGCTGGCGAGCAAAATAAAGCGGATCGTTGAATTTTTGGGAAGCTAGTATAAGGGATGATTCAAAGATAAAAAAAAGGCCAAAAACAGACCACAGCAAGGGAAGTATCCAAATTTTTTTGACGATAGGCGGCATGGTTTTTAGGCTTTTTTAAGTTGTTTAACGTATTGTTTGAAGATCCGGCCGCGTTGTTCAAGGTTGGCAAACATGTCATAGCTGGAGGCGGCTGGGGATAAGATGACATAGTCGCCGGGCTGGGCTTTTTGATAGGCCAGGTCGACGGCTTGTTTAAGGCTGGGAGCTAGGGTGAAGGCTGAAAAGTTGTGAGTTTTTAAAAGCTGGGCTAGTTTGGGAGCGGTTTGGCCGATAAGTATGGCATGTTTGACGGTTTGGCTTATCTTTTCGGCGAAAAGAGATAGGTCTATGCCTTTGTCATAGCCGCCGGCGATCAAGATAATTTTACCTGGCGGCAGGGAGCCAAGGGCTTTTAAAGCGGCGTCCTGGTTGCTGGCTTCCGAGTCGTTGATAAAGGTAACATTGTTTATTATGCCGGCTTGTTCTAGGGCATGCTCCGGGGGTGTGAAGGCGGCGATGGCGGATGTGATGATAGAGGCAGGAGCGCCTAAATAATCGGCCAGCATGGCGGCTTGGGCGATGTTGAACAAGTTATGACGGCCGATTAACTTATGGGCCGGCAGATCGATGATTTTATGATTAATGATGATTTGAGTTTGGGATTTTATAGCGTTTGGCGAGCCGGGCTGAAGGATATGGGGGGTGGAGGCAAAAGGCCATGGATCAAGCCGGCGGCGGCTTTGAGGGTCATAAAAATTAACAAAGGCGTGGTCAGATGATTGCTGGAATCGGAAGATGTTGAGCTTGTCGGTGATGTAGGTGGAAAGGGTTTGGTGCCAGTCAAGATGATCAGGAGTGATGTTGGTTAAAAGGGCCAGGCGGGGTGATTTCTTAATCCAGGCCAGCCGAGCTAGTTGGAAGCTGGACAGCTCTAAGATAACCCAGTCGGATGGTTTGAGAGTTTTGGCTTGGTCAAGAAGGGAGATGCCCATATTGCCGCCTAAGAGGACGTTGTTTCGGCCGAAATGAGCCGAAAGCATTTGATGGATTAGACCGCTGACGGTGGCTTTGCCGTTGGTGCCGGTGACGCCGATGGTGTTAGCCTTGGTGAGTTTGAAAAAGAGATTAATTTCTGTTTCCAGAGGTTTGTTAAGTTGAATAGCTGTTTTTAGAAAGGGCGAAGAGGGCGGAACGGCCGGGCTGACGACGACTATGTCGGCCCAGTCAAGATCCTTTGGATCATGCCGGCCGAGGGTGTATGAGATGTTGGCAAGACCGCTTAGCTTATCAAGGCTGTCTTGGAGTTTATCAGCTGGTTTAAGGTCGGTGATTTTGAGGATGGCGCCTTGTTTATGAAGGTATTTTATGATGCCGAGGCTGCCGCCGAAGCGGCCCAGGCCAATGACCAAGATTTTTTGATTGGCAAAGTTTGTCATAACAGATGTAATTTATTAAAAAAGCGACAGCCACAAGCCGATGACGGCTAGAACGATTTGGGCCAGCCAGGCCCGGGCGACGATTTTTGGCTCTTCCCAACCGATTTTTTGCAGCCAAAGGTGCAAAGGGGCGACCGGGAAGGGTTTTTTATTAAGATATTTTTTGCCGAAAAGCTGGATTAGGCTGGAGAGGGCTTCGATGATGTAGGGGCTGCTGATTAAAATGACCGGCAGGATTTTGCCTAAAAGCAAACCGATTAGGGCCAGAGTTGCGCCAAAAGACAAGGCCCCGACGTCCCCCAGCATGATACGGGCCGGGTAGATGTTAAAGTACAGAAATGATAAGATGCCGCCGATCCAGATAGCCAAAAAGATGCCAAGGATGTTGTCCAGAATAGTGGCTGACAAAAACCAGAAAGCCAGAAGGTTAAAGAGCAAAAGGCCGGTAGATAGGCCGTCAAGGCCGTCGGTTATATTAAAAGCATTGGCGAAAAAGACGATAAAAAGGGCGGCGAAGGGGATGTAAAAGATACTAAGATGGACGACTCCTAAAGGCCCCAGATAGATAAAGTTGATGCCCAGTTGAAAGTAAAGCCAGGCGGCGATTAAAAAAGCCAAGGCTAGTTGAATAAGAAGCTTGGTCTTAAACCGCAAGCCGAAGAAACGGCGTTTTTGAACTCTAAAGAATTTAAGCAGGTCATCATAGAGGCCGATTAAGCCAAAGCCAAGCATACAGGCAAAAAGAACAAAGATTTCAGCTTTGAAAGGATAAACATGGGTGATGGGAAGGGCGGTGAGGTCAAAAAGGGTTAATATAAGAAAGAAGAGGAAAGATTGGGTAAGAATAATCAAAATGCCGCCGCCGACCGGGATGCCGGCTTTTTGTTTATTGAAAAAATCAAAGACATGGGTTCGTTTGCCCAAAGGGTCTTTGGTTTGTTGATTTCGGCGAGTCAGTTTAAGGTGGTAAAGAAAGTCAATAAAAGGGATTATTAAGACGGCGTTTATTAAAAATGAAAAAAGAAGGATGCCAAGCAAAAGCTGCATATAACTTATTTTAGCTTATCAAAGATATGGAATGAAAATGACTAGGCCGATGATGGCGGCCATGATGGAAAGAAGCAAGACAGCTCCGGCCGAGGCATCCTTAGCGATTTTGGCGGCTGGATGAATTTTGTTGATGTGCAGATCGACTAGGCTTTCAATGGCGGTGTTGAAAAGTTCGGCTGACAAGACAATAAAGGCGGTGATGATAATAATCAGCCAGTCGGAGGTGGTTATGTTTAGGACGGCGGCAAGCAAAAAGACAAGCAGGGCGATGATTATTTGTATTTGGAAGTTAATTTCAGCCTTGAAGGTATGTTTTAAGCCATGATAAGCCCAGACAAAACCAGCCCAAAAAGAGGCTTTGTGTTTTTTAAGGTGGAACATGGGTACATTATATAAGTTAAAAGTTAAAAGTTCAAAGTGAAAAGTCTATCAAGTTAGAAAGTTCATAAAGTTCATAAAGCTAAAAGCGACAAAGAGACAAAAGGGACAGAGAGGATAGAGGGGATAAAGGGACGGGAAATAAGTAATAACTAATAAGTAATAGGTAATAAGATAAAAATAAGTCAAAGGGCAAAAGCACAAGTTAAAAGTAAAAAGTAATAAGAAGTAAGAAGATAAAAAAACTTAAACTTCAAGTCTTAAGTAGAAGAACCCCGGGGGTTGCCCGAAGGCTTTGCGGAGGGCTTCCCCCGGGGTTAAAGGGAAAAGCAGCTAACCTAAAAAACCACTCCCGGAGTGTGGTTTATGCACACTCCGGGAGTGAAGGAGTGAAGGAGAGTGGAGCATTAAACCGTTTTAGCATATTAACACTATCACACTCTAGAGTGTGATAGTATCATCTCTAAAAGACTACCACTCCAACAGAGAAGATACTATCGTACTCTAGAGTGTGATAGTGCCATCTCTGTTGGTTTT
>JAADGY010000096.1 GCA_013152165.1 bacterium | reverse complement strand
CCAAGCATAAAAGCCAAAAGGAAAAAAGTGGAAATTAGCGCTTCTAAAAAAAGAAAAAAAGAATGGTAATTCTAGATACTAATATTATCATTGATTATCTCCGGCGAAAAAAAAGCGCTTCAATTTTAGAGAAATTGGTTCAACGTTATCCCGCTAAAGATTTAGCTATTTCTGTAATTTCTATTCAAGAATTATATGAAGGCCAAAGCACTAAAGATAAAAGCAAAGAACAGTTAATGATCGCCACTCTTGCACCATTGCAGATATTATCTTACACTTATGAAATAGCCCAGTTAGCTGGAAAAATCGCTCGTGACTTGCCCAGGCCTATTGAACTAGCGGACGCTGCTATAGCTGCTACCGCCATTATGAATAATGACAGCCTGCTGACTTTAAATTTGAAAGATTATAACCATATACCAAATCTAATTTTATTTGATATTAGCCGGCTTTAAAAATGGAATTAGACGATTTTATTGAACGTATCAAGCTTCTAGGCACACCGTTAAGGCGCAAGCAGGGACAGTCTCTGGCCAAATTAATGTCGTTAGATGAGTTGGCAAAGTTAATCCAAAGATTAAAAGCCACAAGCAGCAAAGCCGGCTGGGATCTGATCGCCCACCTGATTACCGTCGAACTTTATGAAGCCCAGCCCGAATTAGTGATTGATCTAATCAAATCACTGGCTTGCCATGATAACTGGGAAATAAGGGAAGAGGCGGCCAGCGTCATTAAGCGATTAAACCAAAAATATTTTGACCAGCTTTATCCTGTTTATCTAACCTGGACGAAGGGCAATAATTTATATTTAAAGCGGGCAGTTAGTGTCGGTTTGATAAAAAAGATGCCTCGTGAAGATAAGCAATTAAGCAAAATATATATTTTATTCGAGAATATCATGCAGTCTGACGATGCGTATGTCAAGAAAAATTGCGGGCCATTTGGCTTGGCGGCTGTTTTTAGGCGGCACCCGGTTGAAACCGAAAAACAAATAGGCAGGGGGCTTAAAAAGTATTCTAACCACCCGACCGTTATTTGGAATATTATGATGATTTTTTCCCAGGCCAATGCTAAATATTTTAAAAGCGAGGGGCAAAGGATTTTGGCTAAAATGAAAAATTTAGTCGCCAAACAGCCAAAATTGTCAAGGGCTTACAAAAGCGTTTTAAAAAAGTTATCCTAAATTGGCCAATAATAAAAACTATAAAGCAGGCTGCATGTTTTTAAGCCGCATTGTTTAAGGAATTAGTGTTAGAATTAGTCATGGATATGGATACTGTGGATACGCCGACAGCAGATATTATTGAAGCAACTCCGCCTCGATCATCGCGACAATTCCAATTGCCTTGGGCTGTTTATATTCTGGTTTTTGTACTGCTTTTTGTGGCAAGCGGGGTATCGTATTTATTTTATTTAAATCAAAAGGAAATTAATAGTTTAAAACAGCAAGTTTTATCTTTAAGCCAAGAAATTGCCAAACTTTCACAACAAAAAAATATCGTCAAAACTTCCCGACCTGTTTTTGATGTTGCACCCCCCACCCCTACCCCTTTGGCTTGGATAACTCGCTTGGGCCAGGTTGGGCCTTTGTTTAAATATAAATTAAAGCATCCTTCCACTTGGAAGTACCAAGATGATGTAAAAAGTTTGGGTTATGATTGCTATGTTAGTTCTGATTTTTCTTACGACCCAGGGGGTTTAGCTCGAAATCCATCGGTAACCGGCAGTTACGTTTGTGTTGATCAGCTGGCTATGCCTACGCCTGATTCAGAATATTATTCTAACGTTTGCAATCAAGAAGGAGAGATCAGGGGCCGCGGCAAGGAGATGTGCTCCTGGACGAAGATTGACAATCACAAAGCCTTTAAGCGCCAGCGGACAAAGCAGGCAACTGATAAAATGTATACTGTTTTCCAGATTTATATTTTTGACAAAAAGGCAGCGATAAGGGGGCAGTTTGTGTCTGATGACCCTATGTTGAAGTCTGCTGTCAACAATATTGTTAAGTCATTTGAGTTTCGACTGCCTTAAACACCAAACAGGTTGTGTACATATTTTTCAATTGGCTGGTTTGAAGTTTCCGGTGATCTTGTGAATGCCCCAAAAATGTCAACCCCCGGGGTTGCCGCCTGGGCAACCCCGGGGGTTGACAAAATTCTGTTCTTATCTTCTTAAACTCAACCACACCATCAAGGTTTTTACCAAGGTGGTTAAAACTATAGGAAAGGTACAGAGGTGATAAAATAAGAAAGATTGCAAGCCGCCTCGACTTGCGTCGACGCGAGGCTGGCAGACGCGCAGGATGTAATTGAAATGATCCTAAATCCTGCGCTTTAGGTTAAAATATAACGTATAGTTACTAGCTGTTAAAATTTGGTGGAGTTAACAGCCGCGGTGGCGGAATCGGCAGACGCGCAGGATTTAGGATCCTGTGAGGCAACTCGTGCGGGTTCAACTCCCGCCCGCGGCACAGAAACTATTTTTTTATTCCACTAACCGCTTCGGCTTCTGTCAATTGATTATAGACACAGCCGGGCAGAGCCCATGAATTTTGGTTGTAAATATCTTTGCCGGCAAACTTCTCCCAATCTTTTGCTAGGCTTCTGATAAGTTTTACATACTTGGGCTTAAGGTCATCAGCTAAGGCTGCAAACGGGCAGATTTTTATGATGTCTTCCTGGCTTTGACCGCCCTTCCAAACCGCCAGTTCGACAAATCCAAAATTTGTATCGGCCAAATCAGCGGTTGAAACTTGGGCAACCACCTGTCCGGCTTTGACTCGGTCGCCGTTTTCAACCACGGGTTTTATAACATGCTCCAAACTGACCAGCCAGTTTGAGCCGGGCCTGGTTATATGAACCGCGTAGTCGCCGGACCAATCGATCTTATCAAGCTTGACCAAGCCCTCAATTGGAGCCATTACCTTTGTTCCTGCGGGCAAAATGTATGTCATTTCCGGCAAAAGCTTGGCTTGCTGGTTGTGGCCGTAAACCCTGGTGCCAAACTCAACTAAAATCTTGTTTTGAACCATTAAAAACTGGCTTGAGTTTAAAATCTTTTGGCTGAACAAAAAATCACCGGCTTTGTTGTTGGCCTTATCCCAATCGCCAAACTTAACGCCTAGGTTATAAAGAACCGGCTGGTCGTTGGATTTTGTTTGACTAAATGGGTTAGGCGGTTCAAGGGATGGCCGGTTGGAAGATTGTAAAAATAAAATAACTCCGAAGCCGATTAATACTCCGATCAGCAGCTTAATAATTTTGGCCATCTGGTTTAATTATACAGACTAAAATTTTAAGAGCTGACTTACTCTGTGAAGCTTAAAGCGATAAAAAGGCCGATGGCGGCGCCGATGCCGCTGAAAAGAACTGATGAGAAGGAAAAAAGGCTGGCGCCCCAAATAACTGGAACATAAGCTCCTAAGGTGGAACCGATAAAGATAAAAAGATAAACGATGACTTTCGAGGACATATTTTATTCTATACCTTTTTGCTTTGTAATATCTGCACACTGCAATATAATATAAGGCATGAACCAGGATAATTTTTACCAACCAGACTGTATTTTGTGCCAATTAGTTAAGGGCCAACTGCCAAGCAAAAAGGTTGTAGAAACCGATGAGTTTTTGGCAATTCATGATAAATATCCGCGGGCCAGGATCGATGTTTTGATTATTGATAAAAAGCATCGGGTCAAAAAAGATACAGTTTTTGGCAGGTATAAAGGGGATGGTTATTGGGATAAGGTCTTTGAAGCTGTGTCTCTGGTTATTAAAAAAATGGGCCTTGATAAAGCTGGCTATAAGATAGTAATTCTGGGGGCTGGTTTAAACCATTTTGAGCATGAACACATCCACGTGATGAGCGGTGATTAGGCGATTGGGGCTTTATTGTTGCCTTGTCATTACTAAATGCAAAAACGATTCAAGCAGTTCTTTTTCTTCAGGGCTGGTAGCTATTTTGGGAATAAGCTTTAAACCGCGGTCAAAATATTTTTTGGCTAGCTTTTGGGCATAATCAAGGGCGCCGGAATCTTTAAATATCTGCCGGGCTTTTTCAATATCGTTTTGGTTAATGTTCGGCCGGCCGATTAATGACTGCAGGTGTTTTTTGTAAGCCGGCTGGGCTTTGTTTATGACATGCCAAACTAGAATAGTGTTTTTGGCTTGAATCAGATCGGAGCCTAAAGGCTTGCCCAGTTTTTGCTGATTAGCAAAAATACCTAAAATATCATCTTGGATCTGAAAGATCCAGCCAAAGGCTAAGCCATAGTCAAACAAAGCCTGCCTTTTAGCCGGGTTTTTCTCACCGGATAAAATATAGCCGATAACCAAGGGCAGGCAGCCGGTGTACTCGGCGGTTTTATAACGAAAGATTTTTAGAATCTCATCATCGTCGGTTTGCCATTTGGTGATGTTGCTGACATCCAAAATCTGGCCATAAGTCAATCTAATAATGTAGTCGGTGTAAACCTGGGCCGCCTCCAAAACTAAATCACGGTTAAATCTGGCTGACAACAGCTTCTGCCAGGATAAATAAAAACCTGTGTCGCCGATGTTAATGGCGTTGGCGATGCCGAACAGGTTTGGATCGGGGTGGCGGCATTGACAGCCGTAATCAGTAAGACAAGCATGCATGCTTTTTTGGCCCCGCCTTAGGTTATCCTGGTCCATAATGTCATCATGGATTAAAACGGCGGTGTGAAAAAGCTCAATAAACAAGCTGGCGTCCAAGATTTTATCCTCGGCTTGGCCGCCGCCAAGCTGATAGCCCAGCTTGACAAAACTGCCCCTTAGCTTTTTGCCATACATCATCAGTTTGGCGTAGTGCTGGCAGGCAAGGTAGGGCACTTGGCCAAACTGTTTGGCTTCGTTTAGTTTTTGATCAAAAAATTCAGTTAGTAGGGGCGTTGTTTGGGATTGATAAGTCTTTAAATACTGCCAAGCTTTTTGACTTTTATCCATGGCTTGATTATAACCTAATATTTTGGCTGGATTAATTCTCATGTAAATCACAAGCCGGGTTTTACAAGCCCGGCTTGTGATTTTAGATGGATATAATCCCGGTTCTCTCAGAGAACCCAGAACCGGGTTCTAGAAGAAAATTAGGTTATAATCAAATAAATGAAGAGTGTAATCATCGCCGGCCCTAAATCATCCGGCAAAACCACGCTGTTTGAATATGCCAGAAAAAAGCTGGCTGGCAACCAAGAGGTTTTCTTTCAGGAAGAGATTAATCCATACACCTTTATGGGAGGAAACTTTGCCGGCGGAGTTTTCACTGATCGGCAGCTCCAGCAAAAAATTATGGAGGCGACGCTGGCAACTATAAACAAGTTTTTACTAAGCAAAACTTGTTGTGTTTGGGAAACTAGCGTGCTGAATCTGGCTTATGTAAAACAAATGGATGAAAAATGGTACTACCAGATTAAAGATAAGTTTTTAAATCCTTTTATGCGGATAAATCCGGTGGTTGTTTTTATTGAAACCGCTCCGGCCAGGTGCTGGCGCCGGCGGAAAGACAATTATCTGGGCAGGATAAAAAAATATTTTGCAGAACATGGGATAACAGAACCTAAAAAGCAGGAAGAAGTCAAACAAAAACGACTACAGGTTTATAAGGATAATCTTTACCAGATGCATTATTTTTTTAAAGACGTCCTAACTGATATCCCCTGCCCTGTTTATATAATTGATAATGACCATGATGATGAAAAAAAGTTTTTGGCTGATGGGTTAAAACTGGTTAAAAAAATCATTAATGAAGAATAAAATAAAGGTTATTATCTGGGATGTGGATGGAACTTTGTATAAAAATGATCCGCTGGTTGGGCCGGTTTTTGAACAAACTAGACAGGAGCTGTTGGAAAAATACTGGCAAAGAAGCTACAAAGAAGAGCTCAAATCAATTTTCGAGGCTTATAAGGAAAAATATAAAAGCGCGACCAAGGCTTTGTCGGTCTTGACCGGTCTAAGCCTGCGGGAAGTCAATCAATATGTCGAGAGTCGATTAAAAGACAGTCGGTCTTTGCAAAAGGATAAAAAATTAATCAAGATGTTTCGACAGATGCCGAATATACATCATCTAGCTTTAAGAAATGGAGGTAAAAAGGAAACGCTCCATATACTGGATTTGTTGGGTTTGGGCCAGGTTAAACTGCCCTACCCGGCTGAGTTTGGGCCGTTTATCAAGGTGTGGGGAACGGTGGACGATTTTAATGAGGTCAAACCCAACCTGGTTGTTTTCGACCAAGTAAAACTATGGGTTTTTAAGAATCTTTTCTGGGACGGCAAGAGCCGATTAAGTTTATCGGCGATTAACGGCATATCTGATCAGGTTTTGATGGTCGGGGACCGTGATGAGGTTGATTTAAGCGGAGCAAAAGAAGTTGGCTTCAAGACAGCCTTGGTATGGAGCCAAACTAAAGAGAAAAAAGATTATATTGATTGGCTGGTTGATGATGTCTATGGGGTCAAAAATCTGGTTGTGTGATGAATTTGGAATAACAACCTTGCCGGCAAAGATATGTTTTCTAACGATCCGGGGTCGTTAGAAAATTTTTACTTTCCCCGCCTTTGAGTTTTAAGTTGTAAGTTTGTATAATGAGCCTATGCCTTATTTGCATGAAGAGATCGTCCAATTGATTCAAAAATCGATCAAGCAATCGATTAAACAGCTGAAACTGGCTGATATGCCGGTGCGGGTGGAGCATCCCAAGATGGCTGAGCATGGAGACTTGGCTGTCAACACCGCTTTTATTTTAGCTAAAAGAATGGGGACGAATCCGATTAAGCTGGCAGAAAAAATTGTCGGCGAACTGAAAAAAAATGATTTAATAAACCAGTATTTTGATTCGATTGCGGTGGCCCCGCCCGGCTTTATTAATTTTAGGATAAAAACAGAGAAACTATTAAACGAAGTTGAACAAGTTATTAAGCTGAAAGAGGCTTATGGAGCGGAAAAATCAACTAAAAAGGTCTTGATTGATTATTCCAGCCCTAATATTGCTAAAAGGTTTAGCGTTGGCCATCTGCGCAGTACTTTAATCGGCCAGGCTTTGGCTAATTTTTACCAGTTTTTGGGCTGGCGGGTGGTGGCTGATAATCATTTGGGTGATTGGGGGACTCAGTTTGGAGTGATTATCGCGGCGGTGGAAAAATATAAACTGGACGTATCCCAATTGACAATTTTAGATTTGGAAAAAATCTATGTTCAGTACAACAAGCTTATTGAAAAAAACCCGAAGCTAAAAGAAACAGCCAGAGCGGCGTTTGCCCGATTAGAAAAAGGCGAAGCCAAAGCCAAAAAGATTTGGTCTGAAGCAGTCAGGTTGTCATTAAAGGAGTTTGACGGTCTATACCAAAAGCTAGAGGTTATGCAATTTTCACCGATTTTTTCACCAGAGGTACAAAAGTATAATCCGATTAAGTACGTCACCTACGGTGAAAGCTTCTATGAAAAAATCATGATACAGGTTATCAAAGAGGCAAAGCAAAAGGGGGTGGCCAAGCTTGACGCCGGGGCTTTGATAATAAGATTTGACGACAAGATGCCGCCGGCGATGTTGTTGAAGTCAAATGGGACAACGACGTATTTAACTCGGGATTTGGCCACAATCTGGTTTAGGGAAAACACAGCTGAGTTAAAATCGGATTTGTACATTTATGAAGTTGGGGCTGAACAAAGCCTGCATTTTAGGCAGTTGTTCAAGACGGTAGAGATGCTTGGCTGGTGCCAAAAATCCAAGCTTGTCCATGTGGCCCACGGCATGATTAGGCTGCCGGAGGGCAAGATGAGCACCAGAAAAGGCCGGACGGTTAATGTAGAAACATTTGTTGATAAAATAATTAACAGGTCAAGAAATCTAATCACCAATCCGGAAATAACCGAGGCTGAAAAAGAAAAATTAAGCCGGGTGGTTGGCATCGGAGCGTTAAAGTACAATGAGTTAAAACGGGGACCGGCGGTTAATTATGTCTTTGATTGGGAAGAGGCCTTAAATTTAGAGGGCAATTCCGGCCCTTACCTGCAGTATACATTTGCCAGGTGCCAGAGCGTGTTAAATAAAGCTAAGCCGGTGAGTTTAGAAAGCTTAACAGCCGGCCAAATAACATTAAGCCGCGAGGAGCTTGGCATACTGCGTTTGATTTATCAGTTTAACAAGGTTTTAAGATCGGGAGCTTTCCAGTATGCGCCAAACACGCTGGTAGGCTTTTTGTTTGAACTAGCCCAGCGGTATAATACTTTTTATAACAATCAGCCGATTTTAAAATCAGAAGCTCAACAAAGGAAAATAAGGCTGGCTTTGACATCGGCAACAGCAGAGATGATTAAAATTGGCCTGGGCTTGTTAGGAATACGGGCTCCTAATAGAATGTAGATGTGGGGTTGCCTAAAAAAATACTAACTGGATTGGGAGTTTTTGTGTTTTTGTGGCTTGCGGCTGTGGGAGCCGGGTTTTGGGGAATAAAAAAACTAGCCTCGGACCCTAGCCGGTGCTCTAATTTTAACTTAGGACTTATTCAGGCAGGGCGGTTGTCCAACCGGCTATTGATGGGTTTAAGTTTATTGGGAAATGATTCGGCCAAAAAATGGGGGGCGCTTAGTGCCCAGGCAGGACAGACGGCGGATAGCTACTGCCGAATGATCAGGCTGGGGCGAAGCCTATACAAGGATTTAGCCAACGATAAACAAACAGACCCATCAAAAACAACCGCCTTTAGCCGCAGCTACAAACGATGGGCAACCGACACTTATTACCTATACCAAACATGGGCGGGTTTGAACTTTCCTTTGAAGGCAAAAATATTGGGCAGCGGGGTTGATAATGAGCAAATAACCAATTGGATAAATGTTTTGTTGGCGGGCAAGGAGGCGGTTGATAGGATAGATGTTATTTTAGGGTTTAACAAACCCCAGGTATATTATGTTTTAAGCCAAAATAATTTAGAGATTAGGCCAAGCGGGGGGTTTTTAGGCTCTTATGCAAAGATAAAACTGCGGCGGGGAAAAATAGCATCGATTAGCTTTCATGATATATATGAAAAGGATGGGGATTTGCCGGGGCATGTTGACCCGCCTAAGCCAATCCAGACAGCCTTTAAGCATGGTTTCTGGCGGTTAAGGGATGCTAATTGGGATGTTGATTTTAACAAGGCGGCGGCGGATGTGGCCTGGTTTTTAACTCAAAGCAAGGAAGAAGCTCCGTTTGGCATGGTTGCTATGAATCTTTCAACGATTCGGGCGATCCTAAAAATAATCGGCCCGGTTCAACTGCCAGAGGATGGGGCGGTGGTAACGGCTGATAACATGTATCAAGTTTTGCATCCACAGATCGCCCAAGAATTTTTCCCAGGGTCAAAAACAAAATCAAGGATTTTAAGTTATTTCGGGTTTAAGGCTTATCAGAAAATCAAGAAAGCGCCGA
>JAADGY010000038.1:12878-17028 GCA_013152165.1 bacterium | reverse complement strand
GTTATCCCGCCTAAATAAAACCCCGGGGGTTGCAAGAATAATTAAAAATTAAAAATGCAAAATTAAAAGTTAAAGTTCAAAATTAAAAATTATTTAAGATTAAGATTTTAATTTGAGCACTATTTTAAAAGATCCCGGATCTTTTGGAGAATTAGATCCGGGATCTGGAGAAGGTATGAGCACAACCTATAAAAAACTCCGGGAGTGTTATTAAATTCACTCCCTTAAGTGGAGTAGGTAGGAGCACAACCTGAGGTTCTGGGAACGGAAGATGGGTCAAAATAAACTAGATGATAAGAGAAGGGGTTTGTGATTTTACCAAGGTTGTCTTATGATACAACCTTAAGAGGTTGGGAATGTCTGACAACCTTGGTAACAGGCTTGGTGGGGGAGGGGTTTTTGTGAGGTTGGGGGGGAGATTGATGGAATGATCGAGAGGGTTAGTTAATTCTCCACTTATCTAGTAAAATTAAGGTGATGCAGATTTTTGGCAAAATCAGAAATATTTTATTGGCGGCGGCGGTTTTTTTACTGGTGTTTACCACGAAGAGTTTGGCGGCTGGGCCGGGAATTAATCTAGGGGCCCAACGAAATTTAGAAGGGGCCAGCCAGTTGGTCAGCCCAAACGGCTGGGTGGTGATGATGGCAACTCCTGGCGACTGCAGTTTAATCGAACAGGCGGCCAATATGGATATTAACGTTATTATCCGCGGCCATTATCCTGGCCAAAATTATTCGGGGGAGCATGCCCGCAACTGGGCGATCAGCTGGGCTTATACCTTGGCGAATATGCGGGGCAAGCACATTATTTATTTTGTACCGTTAAACGAACCTAACCAGGAGAATTCGGGTGATTATCAGGACCCAGCGGTGGTAGTGGCTTATGTCAATCAACTGAATAATTGGTTTAATAAAATTGGTGTCAGAAACGTTAAGGTCAAGCTGTTGTCACCGGCGCTTAATACGACACACCCAAATCTAACAAGGTATCTAAATCAAGCCAGTTTAAAATCAATTTTTAGCAAGGTCGACGGTTTGGCGGCCAACTGGTACAGTCCGAATGAAAACTTTCGAACCGGAAATAATGAAGATCCGGCCAGGTTTATCAGGGCCGTGTATGGTTCGGGAAAGCCTTTGTATCTGACCGAGACTGGTTACCATCCCGGAGGGGGAAAAGTAACTTATGAAGACGATAAAATTGCAGCGGTGGTTAGGACGGCGGCGGCCAATTCGGGAATCAAGATGTTTGCGGTGTTTTCTTATGATCCTTTGGCGCCGGGAAAGTGGAATTTGTTTTCAGCCGGCCAGACGGTTAGCGCTTATAAAGCCTTAAAAGGCAGGGGCCAGCCGCCAGAAGGGGCCGGTGATTTAAAAAAGAGCACTGATCAACTGAAGCAGGAAGCCAAGGATAAATACAACATCGAGCTGGTTTCATGCGCCGATTCCTGCGGCTTGGCAGTGAGCGAATCTTATTGTACAACCTTTGCCGGGCCGGGCAATATGGCCCAAGCCAGGATTCAGGAAGAAACAAACGATTTGGCTTTTTCGGTGTCGGATCCGGTCCGATTATTGCAGGAAGAAAAGCTGGCTGACCAGGAAACAGGGCCCCGCAAGGTGACTCGGGGGGCTTTCTTTGAAAGATTTAATGGCTTGAGCCTGCCGTATGTAAAGGATTTGGCGTTGTTTTTCGGAGGCGATTTGATGTTTAATGGAGACAGCGGCCGAGCTTCGGTTCTAACAAAGTTGATGAGTTCGCAAAGACAAGACCAGCTAAGATCGCAATATTGGGGAAACTGCGCTAACGGAACCTATTGCAACGGGCAAAACTCAAGTCCTGACAGGTGTCCCAATCAAGCCGACGAGTGCAGTATTGTTATCGAGTCAGGAGAGGCAATTCCAATTACCAGAATCCCGCCCAAGCCGCTTAGAAAAGATTTCAAAACCGATCTGGAGTGGGCCCAGGCGATGGATGTTTGGGAAAAAAAGGATTATGCCAAGTATTGGCCGCAGATTCCGTTGTTTGCCAACCCGACAACCTTGGTTAAGGATGCGGTGTCGATCGGAGCCTGTCCGGCTTTTAATGAAACCGGCAGTACCGTCAGTATCAGGGTGCCGTGGGTGTCGGCTTTGCTCCAGATGTCCAAAGAGTTAAAAGGTATTTTTGCCCTGGGAGGCAAGGGAATTATGATGAGCCGTTTAAAAAAGGCTGGGCCGGCAAAGCTGGCCAGCAGCCAATTATTTTCACCTTCGGGCGATAAGGGCCAAGAAGAAGAGCCTGCGGATACTAAGCCGGCCTTTTTGGCACAGGCAAACAATCAAAGTAGCTGCAGCAATATCTGGTGGAAGAGCGTGTCGTTTAAGCCGGCCGGCCCGGGGAGGGTTTGCTGGGTTTTAAGCGTCGGGGTAAATGATCCTAATTACAACCTGGCTGACTGGGGGTTTGAGCTGAAAGTATACAGGAAAATTAAGAATGCCAAGGGAGAGGTGGTCAGGCGAGAGATGGTTGGGGGAGCGTCGGTGCCGCTTCTGCCGGGGGCGGCGAATATGTGGTATCAAGGGCCGAATGCGCCGCCGGTGACTTTGGACTGTAACATGGTTGGAACCGGGCCGATTAACATCGGCAATGCGAAGATTAGTGATTTAGAGTCATCTTTTCGGATAACCAATGGAGTTTACAAAGGAACGCGGTCGGAGTGCAATCCTAAAAATCTGCCTGGTTTTGGCCAGCGGGCAGAGGGAGAGGAATGCTCGCCGCCGTTTGCGCCGCTGCAGTATGACGAAGCTGATCCAGAAGCTTTGCCGGTAGAGATTGACGGCCATATACGAATGCGGGGGCCAACAAAAACTTTAAAGTGTAAAAGCTGGTCGATCGAGACCAAAACCATAGACGGCCAGCCGGTTGATTTTTTTAAGTGTGAAGATCCAAAAGGATTGGTGTCTTATAGAGTTGATGATCCGGTGTGGCTGTATGTTAAATACCCGTTTTTAAACAGCATCTCACGCAATTTAGTTGGGCCAAGAAGCGGAGCTTTAAGGTTTTTTACTAATAACAATAAACTGCCGATTAATTGGTTTTTGGCTGGGACAAGCGGCTTAAATTATTGTGTGACGGTTTATGACAATGCCCTGCGGAATGAGTTTTTAGCCCAAGGCAGTTCACCGGCCGAGGTGTCGCGGTTTAAAACTTCGGTTATTCATAATGCTTCGCTGGCGCCGTATTCGTTCGGCGGCTCGCAGACTAATTTTTTCTCTGGCGGCAATCAGGCCCAGTGCGCTTTGAATAAACAAACCGAGAATTTAAAGGTCTATCCGGAAAAAATCGGGGGGGTGATGAAGGCGGTGAATGATGTCAAGGATTGTTTGGTTGGCTGTTTGGACGGCGGCGATTGCAGTTTAGGGTGTAAAATTCCAGAATAACAAGATGGCGGATAAAAAATATACAGCCAGTTTGATTATTGTCAGCTATAATGCTGGGCGGTTTTTGGAAAAATGCTTAGAGAGCATCAAGCAAGAGGCTTTGGGTAATATAGAGGTGATTATTGTTGATAACAACTCGGATGAGGCAAGGACAAAAGAGGTTTTAAAAGAGTATTCCGACCGGGATGGGTTTAGGGTGGTTTTCAACAAAACTAATGCAGGCTTTGGCAGAGCCAACAACCAAGCGGCTTTGTTGGCCAGGGGGGATTGGTTGATTTTTGTTAACTCCGACACTTATTGGGAAAAAGGGCGATTAAAAGAGTTTATCAAGATTTTGGAGGGCCAACCAAAGGAAGCGGTGGCGGTTGGGCCCCGGTTGGTGTATCCTGATGGATCTTTGCAGTATTCGATGGGCTTTGTGCCGAATTGGTTTAATTTGAGTTTGTGGATTTTGTTGCTGGATGATTTGCCGATGGTTAAAAAAATAGTGCCAGCGTATCATATTAATGATAAAGATAAATACAGCCGGGTTTTTCATCCTGGATGGTTAAGCGGGGCTTTTTTGGCGGTGAAAAAGGAGGCTTTTGAAAAGGCCGGCGGTTTTGATAAAAAGATTTTTATGTATGGAGAAGACGTGGTGTTGGGAGAGCGATTGTCAAGGTGTGGCAGGCTGGTTTATACGCCGGATGTGACTATTGTTCATGTCGGCGGAGCCTCCAGTAGCCTATTAAAC
>JAADGY010000038.1:0-12841 GCA_013152165.1 bacterium | reverse complement strand
TTTTTAAAAGGCTATGTTAGAAAAAAATACGGATGGTTGGCCGAGGCAGCTTTCGTTTTTCTGGTCAGAGTTGGCTTTTTGTTGAGAGCTTTGGCTTTTTGGATGCTGGGGGATAAGGAAAAAGCTGGGTTTTATTGGGAACGAGGAAGTAAGAGGTAATAAGATAAAAAATGCTAAATTCTAAATTCGAAGTTCCAAACAAATACTAAACACTAAATTCGAAACGATCTACCTGCGGTGAAAAATTCCAGTTTTCAATGACCTCGCGTCGCGTCGACGCGCAACGCGAGTTAAAGGCGGGCAAATCACAAGCACTAAAATTCAAACAAAACCTAGGAGCCACTCCCGGAGGGTGCACTAAACCTAAACCACTTCCAAGGTAAAAATACTTCCCGGAAGTCTTCCCTGTAGACTTCCGGGAAGTGGAGAGAAATGTCAAAAGTCAAATGTTAAATGTCAAATCTACCCGCCTGTGGTGGAAGAGATTTGGGGGCACTAACCCTTTTTCGATCCCGGATCGGGAGTGGGTACAAGCATAACCTATAAAAAAACTCCGGGAGTTTTGGAAAACTCCCGGAGTTGATTTGGAACATGCTGATTACATCATGCCGCCCATGCCACCCATGCCGCTCATGTCAGGGGCTGGGTTGGCTTTGTTTTCTTTTTCCGGAATATCGGCGATTAAAACCTCGGTGGTTAAGACCATCTTGGCAACCGAGACAGCGTTGGCTAAGGCTTGACGAGTGACCTTGACCGGGTCGATGACTCCCATCTTAAAAAGAGAGCCATATTCTAAAGTTAAAGCATTAAAGCCATAGTCCCAGCCATGCTTTTTTTCACCGGCGATGACTTTGCTGACAACCTCGCCAGGTTCGACGCCAGCATTATAAGCCAGGGTGCGGATGGGGGACTCTAGAGCCCGGTAAAGGATGTCGCGGCCGAACCTTTCGTCATCGGTGTCAAACGGCATGTCTTTGACAGCTTCCCTAATCCGCAGCAAGGCGACTCCGCCGCCAGGGATGATGCCCTCTTCAACAGCGGCTTTGGTGGCTTCAACGGCGTCTTTGACTCTTTCCTGAAGCTCTTTTAACTCGACTTCGGTAGCGGCGCCGACTTTGATGACAGCAACTCCGCCGGCCAGTTTAGCCAGTCTTTCTTGAAGCTTTTCGCGGTCGAAGTCAGAGGTTGTTTCCTCCAGGGCTTTTTTGATTTGTTTAACCCGGGCATCGATAGCGGCTTTGTCGCCCTTGCCGCCGATGATGCGAGTGTTGTCTTTGTCGACTTCGACCCGGTCGGCTCGACCAAGGTCTTCAACTTCAACACTGTCCAGCTTGCGGCCGGTGTCTTCAGAGATAACGGTTCCGCCGGTTAGGACGGCGATGTCTTGGAGCATTTCTTTGCGCCGGTCGCCAAAGCCAGGAGCTTTGACAGCAACAACGTTGAAGGTACCTCTTATTTTGTTAACAACCAAGGTAGCCAGAGCTTCGCCTTCGATTTCATCAGCGATAATGACGATGTTTTTGCTGATTTTTATGACCTTTTCCAAGAAAGGCAAAAAGTCATTAACCGATGAAATCTTTTGATCGGTGATTAGAATGTAGGGGTCTTCGATAACGGCCTCCATTCTGTCAGGGTTGGTGACAAAATAAGGAGATGTCCAGCCGCGGTCAAACTCCATACCTTCCTTGTATTCGATCTCTAGCTCCAAACCTTTGGATTCTTCGACGGTGACAACGCCGTTGCTGCCGACTTTTTTCAAAGCCTCAGCGATTTTACTGCCGACTTGAAGATCGCCAGACGAGATGGTGGCTACTTGGGCGATTTCTTCGTCGGTTTTGACTTCTTTTTTGCGCTTAAGCAGCTCTTCAATGACTTTATCAGCGGCGGTTTGAAGGCCTTTAACCAACAACATTGGGTTGCTGCCGGCGGTAACGGCTTTCATACCGTGCTGGGTGATAACCTGGGTAAGCAAGGTGGCGGTGGTTGTACCGTCACCGGCTACATCATTGGTTTTGGATGCAGCTTCTTTGATTAGTTGGGCCCCCATGTTTTCGAACGGGTTGGGAAGCTCAACTTCTTTAGCAACAGTGACACCGTCATGGACGACCCGGGGACCGCCCCATTTGCGCTCTAAAGCAACGTTGCGGCCGCGAGGCCCCATAGTGGTGGTAACGGCTTGAGCCAATGTATTAATACCGTTTAACAAAGCCTGCCTGGCTTCGTGTCCTGTTTTTAATTGTTTAGCCATATCTCCTCCTTGATTATGAAATGAACTTTATAAGTTAATTGCCGATAATACCTAAAACATCTTCGAACTTAACAAAAAGAAGTTTTTTGCTTTGATGTTCAAACTCTTCACCGCCCCATTTGCGGTAAACAATGACATCACCAACTTTGCAGGGAGATTTTTTGTCCTTTTGGCTGGGTTGGCCAACGGCCAAAACTTTGCCCAGCTGAGGTTTTTTATCTACTGAGTCTGGTAAAACGATTCCGGATGGGGTGGTTTTTTCAGCCTCCACCGGCTCAATCAAAACATAATCATAACTTGGGGTGATTTTTAAGTCTTTTGACATAACTTCCTCCTTTTATTAGGAACTTAGACAACTTGATAACTAATAACTAGCAAACGAATAATCCAAGTGCTATTTTAAACACAATTAACAAAATTTGTCAAGAGGAGATGAAAAACTCTAATGTCAAAAGTAACTAATAACTAATAAGTAATAGGTAATAAGATAAAAAAATCTAAATTCTAAATTCGAAGCTCCAAACAAATACTAAATCCTAAACACTAAATTCTAAACGATCCACCTGCGGTGGAAGGGGATAAGTTAAAAGTTCAAAGTTACAGTTTAAAGTTTAAAGTTATTTTTGACAGATCTCGTTAGTGATGGCACAGTCTGAAAGGCCGTTTTCGGAAGGCGGAAAGAAGTAATAAGATAAAAATCTCAAATCTTAAATGTCACCCTGTACCAGACTCCGACTTTGCGTCGGAGACGGTACGGGGTTGCCCAGCATTTGCATGCTGGGCAAAATTCCAATTGTTCAATTTTTAAACCTAACCCAAAAAACCCTGGGAGTTATCCCACCTAAATAAAACCCCGGGGGTTGCCCGAAGGCTTTGCGGAGGGCTTCCCCCGGGGTTAAAGGATGTGGAGATTTTTTTAGATCCGGGATCTGGTGTGTTTGTGCGGGGGTTGGGGAGTGATTGTTAAGTTTGGCATCGATTACAATATATAGGTATGGGTTTTAAGTATCTACCGGTCAATTTAGGATGTCGGCTCAACCAGTCGGAGTTGACTGAAATGGAACAAGCATTCAAGGCGGCCGGAGGTTTTTTGGATAAAGCCAGCCCTGATATTGTGGTGGTTAATACTTGCGGGGTGACGGGGAAAGCTGAAAAGGAAAGCAGGCAAACATTAAGGCGGCTGGCGCGCTTGTATCCGAAGGCCAGAATTATCGCTTGGGGTTGTGCGGCGGACAAATGGCTGCGCGAGGGACGGTCGGATTGGCGGGAGTGGGGGATAGATGCTGTTTACGGCAATGAAAACAAAACTGGCCACCCGCTTTTGTTTATGAAGATGATTAAAGCAGAAAAGGGCAAAACGCCGGCCGCGGCGGGGTTTTACACCAAACGGCCGCGGCGGTTTATTAAAATCCAAACCGGCTGCAACAAGTACTGCAGTTTTTGTTTGATACCTTATGTTAGACATTTATCGAAATCGCGCCCGGTTGAAGAGGTAGTGGAACAGGTTAAGCGGGCCGAAAAAGACGGGGTTAAGGAAGTGATATTGACAGGGGTTGATATTGCTGATTACGGGCGGAACTCGCCGGCGCCTCTTAAAGGATGGAAAGAAGCTTCGATAAACACACTAGGTCGATTATTGGAAGAGATCTTAAATAAAACTAATATTCCAAGGATCAGGCTGGGTTCGATTAATCCAGTCTCTTTTAGCGATGAGTTCATTAAGCTGTTTAAAGAAAACAAACGTTTAATGCCCCATTTTCATATAAGTTTGCAGTCGGGGAGTGATGCGGTTTTGAAAAGAATGAACCGGAGATACACGCGGGCTGATTTTTTAGAGATTATCAAAAAGTTAAAAAAAGTGCCGGATGTTTTGATATCAACAGATATTATCGTTGGCTTTCCAGGCGAGACTGAGGACGAGTTTAAAGAGACGGTAGAGTTTGCCAAGCAGGTGAAGTTTAGCCGCCTGCATGTTTTTGCTTATTCAGAGAGGCCTGGCATAGTGGCTGAAAAGATGGGGTGGAAGAATGTGGCTAAGGAGGAAAGAAAAAGAAGGTCGATGGTTTTAAGGCGTGTAGGGGAAGATCTAATGAAGTTTTGGACGGATAAGTATCGGGGTAAAAAAGTGTCGGTTTTGTGGGAGCGGTTTAGGGGCGGATGGTTGATTGGTTGGAGCCATAATTATCTGCCGGTTAAACAAAAAGGCAGTAAAAGCCGAGTGGGCATGATCGAGGAAGTGGTTTACAAACCTGAAGGTTAGGGGCGGGTATCGGTTATATAGAAGACTTTGTTTTTCAGAACGCCCTTGACCTGCATGGAGCGGTTGAGCTTGGTATTTAAGTCAAGATTAAAGCTTTTGACTGGATAAGAGGCTTTGAACGGGGAGTTGATCTGGATGGTGTAGCCGTTGGCTGAGGTTTTAATAACGGCCCGGCACCAGTTTAAGCGGCATTCTAACTTAGAGGCTAGGACTTGGCGGTCTTGGGCTTTTTTAACGTTAATAACTGTTAGAGCAACGATCAACAAAGCTACCACTACACCTATGGCAATGAAAAAATAGTGCAACCATTGCTTGATTGTCATTTATATATAGATTAAATCTTAATGCTGATTTGTCAAGTCGAAGCAGGCCCGCCGGGGGCGGAAGAGGATAAGTTAAAAGTTCAAAGTGCAAAGTTCAAAGTTATTTTTGACAACTCTTGTGGGTGGGGGTGCTCACCAAAAAGAACCCTGGGTTTTTGGCAACCCCCGGGGTTGCCCAGGCGGCAACCCCGGGGGTTGACAAGTTTTGGCTGGTTTGTGTGGGCGTCGTGTAAAATATGGGTATGTTAAGGCGCGGCCTGATAATAGTTATGGTTGGGGTGTTTATAATAGCTGGCTTAGGATTGCCGGCGATAGCGGAGGAGGGTGTGGCCACGGATTCAGGGGTGGCCAGCGGCTCGGCTCGGTTGGCGACGATGAGCGCTCGGGTCAAAACCGCCCAGCAGAAAGAAGACATTACCCAGCCGACTAAACCAAAAAATAGATTAGAGCAAAGACTGTTCCAAAAAGAAATCAAAAGCCCAAGCTGGAATAATTTTCTAAGGTATGTGGTGCAGGAATCAGTCAGGCATGGAGTGCCGATTAACACATTGGTTTTGATACTGCTTCTGCCGCTGGCCGGGGCTATTATCACTACCTTAAGGCATGTGGTGGGGCTAAGGGGTTTGGGTATTTTTACGCCAACTGTTTTATCGGTGGCTTTTATTTCAACCGGTATTGGGGTGGGGTTGATAATCTTTTTTATGGTGGTGTTTAGTTTGACGGTGGTCAGGTTGATATTAAGGCGGATGAAGTTCAGGATGCAGTATTTGCCCAGAATGGCTTTGATTATGGTGTTTATTTCACTGTCGATTGTGGCTTTGTTTTTTGGATTGGTCAGGTATACGATGGTGGATATTTATTCGATCTCGATTTTTCCGATCCTTATAATGATGCTTTTGGCTGAAAGTTTTATGGAGGTTCAGATCGGCCGATCGTTAAGAGAGGCGGTTTATTTGACTTTGCAGACACTGCTTATTGCCTTGTTGGTTTATTTCGTCTTGACGATGGAATCGGTTCAGATACTAATGGTGACTTATCCGGAGGCGGTGATATTGATGGTGATACTAACCGATATTTTTGTAGGCAAGTATGTGGGTTTAAGGATTTTAGAGTACTGGAGATTTAGAAAGTTAATAACATCACGGTAGTAATGGATGAAGTATTCAGACATTTTAGGCTTAAATGCCAGAAATCACATTTTCCAGGCGCGGTACAATAGGAAATCAGGCAAAAGAATTGCTAATTCTAAACTAAAGACAAAGACTTTTTTAAGACAACACAGACTGCCCCACCCAAGGTTGTTGGCAGTGTTCGATGATTATCGAAAGGTGTTGGATTTTAATTGGGGGAAACTGCCGTCGGCGTTTGTCTTAAAGCCGGATAAAAGCTACGGGGGTGAAGGGATAATGATCGTGACCCGGGGCGGTAAATATGCCGGTGAATGGAAAACCAATAACGGCGAGACCAAAACCATTAAAGATTTTCAACTGCATACACTGGATGTTTTAGGCGGATTATATTCGGTTCACAATGTTCCTGACATTGCCTATATTGAAGAATATGTGCCGATACACCCGGTGTTTAAACGATATGCTTACAGGGGGACGCCTGATGTGGGAGTGCTGGTGTTCCAAAATATTCCGGTGATGGCTTTTTTAAGACTGCCGACAAGCGAGTCAAAAGGTAAGGCTAACCTGCACCAGGGCGGGGTTGGGGTAG
Organism: bacterium; assembly: GCA_013152165.1. Classification (GTDB taxonomy): domain Bacteria; phylum Patescibacteriota; class Microgenomatia; order JAADGY01; family JAADGY01; genus JAADGY01. The sequence continues at coordinate 6,291 of JAADGY010000038.1, read as the reverse complement.
GGATTGATTTGGGCACAGGGATTACAACTTATGCAATTCACCATGATCAGTACATAACCTATTACCCGGGTACGAAGTATAAACTGCGGGGGATAAAAATTCCCTATTGGGATGAGATGTTGAAACTGGCGGTGGCGATTCAAACAAAGATAAGGCTTGGGTATATGCGGGTTGATTTTGTTTTACACCCGGAAAAAGGGCCGATGATTCTGGAGATTAATTCAAAACCGGGTTTAAGTATTCAGCTGGCCAATAGAGCCGGTTTAAGACGGAGGCTGGAAAGGGTGATGGACTTGGAGGTAAGGAACGCCGAACATGGGATCCAGATTGCCAAGTCGCTGTTTGCCTCGTCTTTAATAGACAAGGTCCAGCAAAGGCATATTGTGCATGCTATCGACGAAGTGGTGATTTTAGGAACTAAGGGTAAAAGAATTAGAATAAGGGCCAAGATAGACACAGGCGCTTGGCGCAGTTCGGTTGATCGGGAGCTGGCCGAGAGTTTAGGATTATTGACACCAGAGAACATTGTGGGGCGGGAGGTATACAGGAGCGCTTTAGGCAAGCAGGAAAGAGACTGGATTAAAATTAAGTTTTATTTAGGGGGCAGGAAGATTACGACGGTGGCATCGGTGGCCGATAGGACAGGGTTGAATTATAGATTTTTAATCGGGCGGTTGGATTTGATTAAGTATGGATTTTTGATCGACCCAAGGCCAAAAAGTTGATATGAGTTAGAAAGTTAAGAAGTTTATAAAGTTAAAAGTTCATAAAGTTCATAAAGCTACAAGCGACAAAGAGACAGAAGGAACCCCCCCAACTTCATTGGAATGAAGTTATAGGGGCGGGCCCCCCTTCGGGGGAAAATTCTAAATTCTAAATTCGAAGCTCCAAACAAACTCGAAATTCTAAATAACAAATTCTAAACTGTCCACCTGCGGGTGAGTATCCCACCTGAAAAACCGTTCTCGGAACGTGATGAAGAAAACTCAAATCTTAAACTATCCAGTGCCGGGAACGAAAGGGGGGAGTAATCTTTCCAGATTTTTGATCCTGGATCGGTCACGGGTGACGATCCAGGATCGTGAGTGGGAGAGGGCAGCTATTCCAAAAGAAACACTCCGGGAGTGTACATAAATCACACTCCCGGAGTGGAGTAGGGGGGATAAAGGGACGGGAGATCAATTTTTAATTTGAAATTTGAAATTTTTATTCAATTCTAAAATCTTTAATCTTTAATTTTTAAACGATTTTGGGGAAATTATTAACTCTCTTTTCGATCCCGGATCGTGAGATTGGGCACAACCTGAAAAACTGTTTCGGGAACAAGAGAGACTGGTTTTTTAGGTTGGCGGGGTTGTTAAAATGAGGGTAGATGAAAAGGAGGCAAAAATGGGATTAAAAGACAAAATAGCGGTTGGCTTGTCAGGCGGGGTGGATTCGGCGGTGACAGCCTTTCTTTTGAAAGAGCAAGGATACCAGGTGACAGGTGTCTATCTGTCGGCTTGGTGCAACAAGCAGGCTCGGGAAGATAAAGAGTCGGCTGGGCGAGTAGCGGCTTTTTTGGGAATTGATTTTCAAGTGTTAGATATTCGGCGGGAGTACCGGCAGAGGGTGATAGATTGGTTTTTTGATGAGTATAAAAAGGGCAGGGTGCCAAGTCCGGATATTGTTTGCAACCGAGAAATTAAGTTTGGCTTATTTTTAAATTGGGCCAGAAAGCAGGGTTTTGATAAGGTGGCTACCGGGCATTATGCCAAGCTGGCAAAGGCAGAAGGGAGATGGGCGATCTTTAGGCCGGTGGACAAAAGCAAAGACCAAACTTATTTTTTGTACCAATTAAAAGAGGAGGTGTTGGACTATGTGGTTTGGCCTTTGGGAGGTTTAACGAAAGGCAAGGTGCGTCAAATGGCCGGCAGGATCGATTTGCCTAATAAAAACAGGCCGGAATCTATGGGGATTTGTTTTGTCGGCGAGGTTGACATTGTTAAGTTTTTACAGCAAAGAATTCCGATTCAAAAGGGCAAGGTGGTCTTGCCGACCGGCGAGGTGGTCGGCGAGCATAAAGGGGTGTGGTTTTATACCTTGGGGCAAAGGCATGGGTTTTTAGTTAAAAGGCCAGCCAAGATGCCAACTAGGTATTTATATAAGGATGGGAGCTTGAAACCACTGTATGTTATTGGAAAAGATATGGATGATAATAAGCTAATAGTTTCGGTTAAAGAAGATTGCATGATTACAAAAATTGTTCTTGAGGACTTAAGGACGGTCTGGGCAGATGAGGGCCAGAAATTAAAAGATAAGATGGTAAGATGCCGAGTTAGGAATTTAGGCAGACTGCATGCGGGGCGCCTGCGGTTTGATAAAGCTGGCTGGCGATTGGAATTAAGCCGGCCGATTTTTATCACCTCGCCAGGCCAGTCGGTGGTTTTTTATGATGAAGAAGACAGGTTGATCGGCGGCGGGGTGGTGGAAGGAGTGGAAGGGGATAAGTTAAAAGTGCAAAGTTAAAAATTCAAAGTTACAGTTTAAAGTTAAAAGTTATTTTAAATAAATCTCCTGGGTGGTAGCACGATTTGAAAAACCGTTCCCGGAACGCGGGGAGAAGTAATAAGAAGGATAAAAAATCCGGGAACGAAAGAGGGTAATCTTTCCAGATTTTCGATCCTGGATCGGTCACGAGTGACGATCCAGGATCGTGAGTGGGAGAGGGCAGCTATTCCAAAAGAAACACTCCGGGAGTGTTATTAAATTCACTCCCGGAGTGGAGTAGGGGAAAAAGTTAAAAGTTCAAAGTGAAAAGTTAAAAATTAAAATGAGTTTATCAAGTTCATAAAGTTCATAAAGTTTGTAAAGCAAATCAAGATAACCAGTAACCAGCTAACTAGCAAACCAGCAAACCAGTCACCCGTAACAAGTAAAAAATTCAGCTTGGAATTTTGTCCGAAAGATAGTAAACTTAAATTGGGTTGATAAATTTTTGAAGGAGGTTTTATGTACGGAGATTATAGTTACCTGCATCTGGACGAGCCGATTGATACTACACATCATTTAGTGGCTAAGTTCAAGGTGAAGTCAAAAATGGATTTGAAAATAGTAGCCGAGGCGATAGCGGCGGAGAGTTCGGTGGGAACTTGGACCGGCTTGTCGACGATGCCGATGGATCGTTTTCGTCAGTTATCAGCCAAAGTCATAGAGATAGATAAGGCTAAATCATTAGTAACGATTGCTTACCCGGTTGAGTTGTGGGAGATGGATAATTTAGCCCAGCTGTTGTCCGGCATTGCCGGAAATGTGTTTGGCTTGAAAGAAATTGAGGCGTTAAGGGTGGAGGATGTGGTTTTTCCGGAAAAGTATGTTCGGTATTTCGAAGGGCCGGCTTTTGGAGTGGAGGGAATAAAGGATTATTTGGGAGTTTACAACCGGCCGGTTTTAGGGACGATTATTAAACCCAAACTTGGCTTGACAGCCAAGGAGCACGCCGAGGTAGCTTATCAAGCTTGGGCTAACGGAGTTGATCTGGTCAAAGATGATGAGAACTTAACCAGCCAGCCGTTTGATAACTTTTACGATAGGATTAGGTACACGTTGGAGCTGAAGAAAAAGGCAGAGGCAGAAACTGGAGAAAAAAAGATTTACGCCGCCAATGCGACGGCCCAGCCTGACGAAATGCTGCGCAGGGCCGAGTTTATAAAAGCCAACGGGGGCGGCTGTGTAATGCTTGATATTTTGACGGCTGGCTTGACTTCTTTGGAGTATTTAAGAAAGCAGGACTATAACATGATTATTCACGGGCACCGGGCCATGCATGGGGCCTTTACCAGAAACAAGGATCTGGGGATAAGCATGTTGTTTATTGCTAAACTGGCTAGGTTGGCCGGGGTGGACGAGCTCCATATTGGAACGGTGGTGGGCAAGATGGAGGGCGGCAAGGAAGAGGTCTTAGGCATACGAAAGGCTTTGATGAAGCCATGGTTTGGGATTAAAAAGGTTATGCATGTGGCGTCCGGCGGTTTGTATCCGGGTTTGGTGGAGAAGCTGGTAAAGATGACCGGCAATGATGTGGTGATTAATATGGGGGGCGGGATTCATGGGCATCCAGGCGGCACTGCTGCCGGCGCCAGGGCGGCCCGCCAGGCGATCGAGCTTGTTAGCCAAGGCAAGCATTTGGATGAAGCCAGGCGGACCGATAAATATCCAGAGCTGAAGGCGGCGTTGGAGAAATGGGGAGAGTGAATAAATCCTAAATTCCAAATCACAAATTCCAAGTGTCCAAACAAGCACCAAATTCCAAATCTCAAACTATCCACCTGTGGGGGAGGAGGAGTTGAGAGGAAGATAAAAGTAGGTTTTCATCCTCGGACGGTTGGTATTTCCTATCAATCCTTAAGGTGTAACCCGAGGTTTGATAGGTTATATCCTTAAGAGGTTGGAAATCAGGGAAAACAAGCTCCAAATCACACTCCCGGAGTGAAAGTAAGGGGGAAAGTGTTCTATTGGAACAGGGTTTTGACGATGGTTTTTAAAAGAATGGGCTTAACGGCCAGGGTTTGGGCCAGGCCTAAGCGCTTAGCTTCCTTGTCCCTTCTTTGGCTGAAGGGGACGGGTCTGACCTCGCCCAGCAAGCCAACCTCGCCGAAAAGAGCCAGCTTGGCGGGCAGGGGTTTTTGTTTGTAGGCCGAGACAATAGCTAGGGCGACGGCCAGATCGGCGGCTGGTTCGTGGATGTTAAGCCCGCCGGTGACGTTGACAAAAACGTCATAGTTGCCGATAGGCAGGCCAAGCCGGCGGTTAATAATGGCGCTTAACATAATAAGCCGGTTGACGGGGATGCCCTGGGCGACGCGGCGGGGAATGTTTAAAGTGGTCGGGTTGACTAGGGCCTGGATCTCGACCAAAATTGGCCGCTCGCCTTCCATGATAACGCTGGTGGCGGCGCCGGGGATGGGAGTTTTTAATTGGGAGGAAAAAAGCAGGAGGGGGTTTTTGATTTCCTTAAGGCCGGCCGATGTCATAGTGAAAAGGCCAACCTCGTTGGTGGTGCCGAAACGGTTTTTGACGGCCCGCAGGATGCGATAATGGTGGTTTTGATCGCCTTCAAAGTGGATGACGGTGTCGACCATGTGTTCAAGCAGTTTGGGCCCGGCGATGTTGCCTTCTTTAGTGATGTGGCCGATGATAATGATGGGAATAAGTGTGGTTTTGGCGATCTGCATAAGGATATGGGTGACCTGCTTGATTTGGGCCGGAGAGCCGGGTTGAGAGGGTAGGTTGGGGGAATGAATGGTTTGGATGGAGTCGACGATGATAAGGGCTGGTTTGGGAGACAAGGTTTCAAGGTTGAGCAGTGAGCTAACGTTGGTGTCGGTCGAAAATAAGAAACTTGAGGGGATTTTTTGAGTTAGGCGGTGGAGTCTGATTTTGATCTGAGGCGGATTTTCCTCGCCGGCCAAGTAGAGGATAGGTTGATTTTGAGAAAGATTGAGGGCGATTTGAGTGGCCAAGGTGGATTTGCCGATGCCGGGAGGCCCGGCTAATAGGGTCAAACTGCCGGGGACGATGCCGCCGCCAAGGACTCGGTTGACCTCGTTAATATCAGTGGATATGCGGACTATTTGGGAGGCCTTGACCTTGTCGGCGGGAATAGGCTTAAGCGATGAAGCGGTGGTGGTGGAACTAATTTGGGTGGACGGGATTTTGATTTCCTTGATAGAGTTCCAAGCTTGGCAGTTGGGGCATTGGCCGTACCATTTAGACAAAGTGTTGCCGCAGCTGTCGCAGATAAAAGTGGATGTGGATTTGGACATGAGCACATTATATAAGTTAAAAGTTCAAAGTTCAAAGTTAAAAGTTGAAGAAATAAGATAAAAATAAGTTAAAGGTCAAAGGGCAAAGGTCAAAAGCACCCGCCTCGCGTCGACGCGAGTTTAAGGCGGGCAAATACTAAATCCTAAATAACAAATTCTAAACTGTCCACCTGCGGGGGAGTATCCCACCTGAAAAACCACTCCCGGAACGCGGGGAGAAGTAATAAGTAAGAAGAAAAAAATCCGGAAACGAAAGGGGGGTAATCTTTCCAAATTTTCGATCCAGGATCGGTCACGGGTGACGATCCAGGATCGTGAGTGGATGGTAGCACAAACTGAAAAACCGTTCCCGGAACGTGATTTATGTACGTTCCGGGAACGGAAGGGGAAGAAACAACCCAAAGAACACACTCTGGGAGAGTAATTAGATAAGTAAGATGTGATAGAATTCTAAATTTTTTTGAAGGGCTTCTTCCGGGGTTAAGGG
>JAADGY010000084.1 GCA_013152165.1 bacterium | reverse complement strand
TTTCTCACCGAAGGCGGATGGTTTAGTATTTGTTATTTAGAATTTGTTTGGAGCTTAGGATTTAAGAATTTAGAATTTTCCCCCGAAGGGGGACCCGCCCCTATAACTTCATTCAAATGAAGTTGGGGGGTCGCTTTTGTTCCTCTGTCCCTTTTATCTTTATGAACTTTATAAACTTTCTAACTTCCCAATAACTCTGACAGCATGAAGCTATAATAAGTTATGTCAACAACCTCAGTCGATCTTATAAAACAAAAAATCGATATAATCGATTTTATCGGCCAATACGTCAACCTTAAGCCGGCTGGATCCAACTATAAAGCCCTTTGCCCTTTTCATCAAGAAAAAACGCCTTCATTTTTTGTTTCGCCCGAAAGGCAGTTTTTTAAATGCTTCGGCTGCGGCCAAAGCGGCGATGTCTTCACTTTTTTAATGAAGATTGAAGGCGTTACCTTTCCGGAAGCCCTTAAGATATTGGCGGACAAAGCCGGCGTCAAACTGGATACCACTTACCGCAGTGCTCAAAGTGAAAACATAAAAACCAAGCTCTACCACATCAACAAGCAAGCCGCCTTTTTTTATCACTACCTTTTAACCAAGCACACCATCGGCCAAACCGCTCGCCAATATCTTGACAAGCGCCGGCTCAAGCCATCAACCATAAAGACCTTCCATCTAGGTTATGCTCCGGATAATTGGGACAGCCTGACTAAATTTTTAACCAAAAAAAACATCGATCTTGATCTTGCTGTTAAAGCCGGCCTGCTTGTCAAAAGCAAAAACCGGTTTTATGATCGTTTTCGAGGCCGGATAATCTTTCCATTGTTTAACATCTTAGGAGAAATCGTTGGTTTCGGGGGTAGGGTGATCAGCCAAACCAAAGACATCCCCAAATACATCAACACACCCGAAACCCCCATTTATCATAAAAGCCGCCACTTATTTGGCCTCTATCAAACCAAACTTGATATCAAACAGCAAAGAAAAGTCATCATCACCGAAGGCGAGTTTGATTTGTTATCATCATATCAAGCCGGAATCCGCCACATCGTCGCCGTCAAAGGTTCAGCCCTTACCAAACCGCACCTTAAAATCCTAAAGCGCTACGCCGATCAAATTATCTTTTGCTTTGATCAAGACTCCGCCGGCCTCCAAGCAACTCAAAAAAGTCTGCTTTTAGCTGAAAATCATGATCTTAAAACCGCTGTTATTAACTTGCCTTCAGGCAAAGACCCGGATGACCTCATCAAAGACCAGCCTAAAACCTGGGCATCGATCGCCGCCCATCCAGACCAAGGATTTGCCTATCTTTTATCAGTTTGGCAAAAACAGACCTCCCCCTCCTCCCCTTACGCTACTAAAGATCTGCTTAACAAGGTGTTTAATTTTTTAATCCAGCTAAATGATGTTATCCTCAAAAACCAATATCTTCTTTTGACTGCCCAAACCCTTAATCTAGACCCAGCCTTAATAAAAGATTCATTCCAGCAGTATCAATCAAAAAAAACAACCATCCAGTTTCAACCGGCCTCAGCCAAAGCTCCAGCCGCCAAAGTCAAAGACAATATCCTGCCTGAAGCTTATCTGCTGGCCCTGATTTTAAAAGCTCAAGACCCCAAACTGACATCATTTATCCACCCGGAACATTTTTCCCATCCAGGCTATAAAAAACTGGCTGTTTTAATTTTAAAAGCCAGCTCGCTTCAAACGCTCCCTTCTAAAATCCCAACCGAACTATCCGATTTATTTAACGAACTCTTCCTAATTCCAGACCTGGATCAGCTTATCAGAAAAGGCCAAGATAAACTTAAAGCCCAAATTCAAAAAATCACCGATCGCCTGCATAAAAGTTTTTTAGAAAAACAAATAAACGCTCTAAAGCAAATCGTCAGGCAAAAAGAGCTTGCAGACCAGCCTACCGACACAGAAACTCAAAAACTTCAAGAATACCTCGACCAACTTCGTGGGTTAAAATAAAAAGTCACAACAATCATTGTCCCTGTAGCTCAGCCCGGATAGAGCGCACCGCTCCGGACGGTGAGGTCGCAGGTTCGAATCCTGCCAGGGACGCTAAATAAGCTTGCCGGCTTGATTGGGCGCCCTTTGGGCTTAAGCTTTATTATCTTAGTATTATTAAGGTATGCTCAAACGTTTTTTAATTCTTGGCTTCATCTTTTGTCTAGCAGTCTTTACTTTTGGCTATAATCTCACCTGGGGGCATCTGCTGCCTTTTCATCCTGATGAGAACAACATCGTCTCTGCCGCTGCAACTATTAAGTTCTTTTCCAACCTAAATCCTAAATTTTTTGCCTACGGCGCCGGCCCGATTTATTTATCAGCCTTTCTCCACCAATTCTTAAACCTTAATATCCGCTTAAGCCTCCGCCTCTTTTCTTTCCTAGCCTCCCTTGCCGGCCTAGGCCTTTTTTACACTTGGTTAAAAGATTTAAAAATCAAGCCAAAGATCATTTATTTGGTCCTTTTAGGTATCACTTTATCAGTCGGCATAATTCAGCAGTCGCATTTTGGCACCATCGACAACCTGGCTTCAGTCATTACTTTGTTCGGCCTGTATTTCACTTGGAAACTCACATCTAAAATGTCTGCTAAGAGCCTGTTGTTAAGCCTTGTTTTTTTGAGCCTAGCCGCATCTATCAAAATAAGCTTTAGTATCTGGCTCATCCTTCCCATAATACTTTTTATCAAGCATATTCTAACCGCCAAATCCTGGCGTCTTTGTTTCTTCCTGCCGGTTCTAGCTGTCATACCGGTTGGCCTATTCATCCTTTTCAACCCCTATGCCATCCTTGACAGCTCAGCCTTTTTAAACTCCCTGCGATATGAATCGCAAGTTGCCCTGGGCAGCCTTTTAGTTTTTTATACTCGCCAGTTTCAAAACATCGACAAACTTAACTTTATTATAAACTCCGTCCTGTTTTTTACCCTTAACCCGGTTGTTTTGCTGCTTTCTGCTCTTGGGCTTGTCTTAGCCCTAGTCACTCGCCGCTTCTTTTTTATTCTTTTAGCCCTTCTTTTTTTCCTGCCTGTTCTTGGCTGGTTCGTCCTTTGGACGCGGTTTTTTAGCCTTTGGTTCTGGCTGGCTTTTTTGTTCACCGCCCTCTGGCTTGCCTTTGTTCAAAACAACTATCCTAGATTAAATTATTTCTTCATCCCGATTTTCTTTTTTACTTCTTTACTTTGGTCTGTTGGTTTTTTGCAGGCAACCTACCTCTCCACCGACCCCCGCCTTGATATGTCCTATCAAATGACTCAAATAATTAAACCTCCAGCTGTTCTGCTTCAGGAAGAAGGCAACGTCGTCAATCTGCCGATTAAGTATTTTTTTAACCAAAAAGTTACCATGCTTACCTTTAATCCCTACAATCTAGACCAGCCCCAAACCTACGCCAAGCTTCAAACTCAACTTGCCAAAGCCGATTACCTTCTTATCTCTTCCCGCCGCAGCTGGTTTAACCATCTGCGCTTAGCCGATCAATACCCTCAAACCGCCCGTTTTTATCAACAGCTTTTTGCCGGCCGCTTAGGCTTTGCTCCCATCAAAGAAGTCTATCGGCCTTTCAAATTTATTTTTTGGGATCTATCCGATGAAATCTATGCCGAGGAGACCTTTTCTGTTTTTGACCACCCCCACTTGATGCTGTTTAAAAAAGCCAAAATAAACACTAACCGCCCAGCCGCTCTTTGAAATGAAATCTTTAAATTCAAGCCAAATTGATCACATTCATTCTTTCTCTTTGTTTAAACCTCGCCCCCTCGTATCCTAAACTCTAGTTTTTCCATGCTAAAATAGGTATGCCTATGACTAGGACCACAGCTAAGCCAGCCGCCAAGCCCCAAACCAAAACAGAAAAAATTAAACAGTGTTTTGAAAAGCTTAAAACCAAAGGTAAAAAAACCGGCTTTATTACCTTTGAAGACATTCTAAACTGCACTCAGGAACCTGAAAAATACATTGAATTATTAGATGATCTTTTTATCTACTGTTTAGACAAAGGCATCGAAGTTATTGAAAGTTTAACCAAAGAAACCGAAGATTTGCAAAAAACCTCCGACCTCCTTAAAGAGATCGATGCCCTTAAGCATCTGCGCGACAAAACCTCGATCGACCCCGTCCGCATGTATTTGAAAGAAATCGGCCAAATCCCCCTTTTAACTCCAGAAGAAGAAATCGATCTGGCCCAGCGCATTGAACACGGCGACCTAACCGCCAAGCGCAAACTTATCCAATCCAACCTTAGGCTGGTTGTCTCGATCGCCAAAAAATACATAAACCGCGGCTTATCGCTTCTTGACTTAATTCAAGAAGGCAATCAAGGCTTGATCCGAGCCGTCGAAAAATATGACTGGCGCCGTGGTTTTAAATTCTCTACCTACGCTACCTGGTGGATAAGGCAGGCTATCACCCGGGCCATCGCCGACCAGGCCAGAACCATCCGCATCCCGGTCCACATGGTTGAAACCATCAACAAAATCATTCGGACTCAGCGCCAACTGACCCAAAAACTCGGCAGAGAACCAACCCCGGAAGAAATAGGTAAAGAGTTAGACGTGCCGGGCGATAAGGTCAGGGAGATCTTTCGTTTAGCCCAGGACACAACCTCGTTGGAAAAACCGGTCGGCGACGACGAAGACTCTCTTTTAGGCGATTTTATCCAAGATCAAACCCAGCCTTCTCCTTATGAAGCCGCCAGCCAGGAACTGCTTAAAGAAAGCGTTCAAGAGGTTTTAAAAACGCTTTCTCCTCGTGAAGCCCAAGTAGTTATCATGCGCTTCGGCCTTGACGGCTCAGCCCCCAAGACATTGGAAGAAGTCGGCCGCTTTTTCGGCGTCACCCGCGAGCGTATCCGCCAAATCGAAGCCAAAGCCCTGCGCAAAATCCGCCACCCGTCCCGCCGCAAACAGCTCCAAGACTATCTGGAATAAAATCGTTTGCCCAGCTTACTCCTTCCATTTATAATAAGCCTATGACCAAAGCCAAACTTGCTGTTCTTTTAGGCATCATCAGCTTTGCTGGCCTTTTCTTTTACTTTAAAAATCACACACCCTCTTCTTATGACTCGCTGGCCCAATGTTTAACCCAGAAAGGCGCCAAAATGTATGGAGCCTACTGGTGCCCCCACTGCAAAGAACAAAAGAAAATGTTTGGTTCAAGCTTTAAATACATAAACTATATTGAATGCGCCTCTCCCGGCAGTAACATTCAGAAAGCAGAATGCAAAAAAGCCGGCATTAAAGGATATCCCACTTGGGAGTTCAACGACGGCAGTCGTTTAACCGGCAAGCTTGACTTTGATACACTAGCCCAAAAAACCGGCTGCAGCCTGCCATAAATTCAAAAATAATTCGCTTGGGCAAAATAAAACCCCTGCCGGCTTCTCATGAGGGTCCCGATGCCCCCAGAGTGCTTGCAAGAATAATCTTAACTAAAAAAAGACCTAGTCGCCGGCCGGCCATAGTTATAAATGAAGCTTAAAACCTGCCAAATGATAGTCATCAAACAGATAACCCCCAAACACATCAGCCATCTAAACATTAATCAAGTAAATAATTTGATTAGCCAACTGTCTTCCAGTTTTATTCCCCACACCCCCAGCTCTTTTGCTCATTTCCTATCCCAACCTTGCTTATATCAATACGCCGCTTTCGACGGCCAAAAGCTGACCGGCTTAGCCAGCCTTTTTGTCATTCAAAAAATAGAAAGAAAAACCGGCCTTGTCGAAGGCGTTGTTGTCGATCAAGAATACCGCGGCCAAGGTATCGGCACTAAGCTTGTCAAGGCAGTCATCAAAAAAGCCAAGCAATTGAAACTCCATCATCTGGAATTAACCTCCCACCCTCGGCGGATTCCTGCTAATCGGCTATACCAAAAACAGGGCTTTGCCAAACGAACCACCAACGTTTACCGACTGGTTATTCAAAAATAATTAATCTTAAAAAAATCAATGCCGACTCTTTTTGCCACCTCTTGATCAAAACCGCTGTCCCCGATCATCATAAAATCTGATCGCTTGTCAACCTCTGGATTATAAATTTGGTAGAAACCGTCAGGGTAGGGCTTTATCAAATCCACTCTGTCTTTAGTAATAACCTTGTCAAATATCTCCAGCAAGCCATAGTCTTTTAAAATCGGCTCGATAGCCGCCGACATATTTGAAGACCAAATGAAAAATCGATGCTGGTCCTGATATTTTTTAACAAACTCCACCAAACCATCATTAACCAGCACCTTTTCTAAATTATTGACCTCAAACTCGGCGCTCATTTTATACAGCTTGTCTTTCGCCGCCTTGCCGTACACACTAATGATCTGGTTAATCAGCCCGGTCACATCATTCGCCAGGTTCTCTTTTGTAATCTTATCTCCCAAGCTCAAAGCCAGCCGGCCAAGCTCTTCCTGATGCTTATCCCACGGCAGAATCAGAAAAAACAAAGTTTCGTCAAAATCAAAAATCAGCGACCGCTTTTCCTTTTCTTTTATAAGCTTAGCCAGTTGAGCTGGTTGGTTCATCTGTATCTTTTTTAGTTAACTTATTAAACAGCCAAAAGCCGCCGATAAGCAAAACGCTAAGGCCGATAATCACGATTTCAAAATATGAATCCAAAAACGTCTTGATCGCCGGCCCAAAAATAAATATCAACCCGCCAACCAAGAAAAACCGTCCGCCCCGCCCCAAAGCCGAAGCTATCACAAACCGCCAGAAATCAAGATCAAACAACCCGGCCGCAATAGTAAAAACCTTGTAAGGAATCGGCGTAAAAGCCGCCACCGACACCGCCCAAACATCCCATTTGTGATAATACTGCCGCACTTTTCGCAGTTTTTCTTCTGATATAAACTTTTTGACAACCGGCTTGCCCCCCTTTAACCCGATTAAATAACCAAACATGCCCCCCAAAACCGACCCCAACGTAGTGATAAGCGCATACCATAAGGCCATGACTGGATTAATCAATGCCATCGGGATCATCAAAGTATCAGGCGGAATCGGGAAAAAAGAGCTTTCAGCAAAAGCTATTCCAAAAAGTCCGATCAATGCGTAATCTGATTCGATAATTCCTTTTATCAAAGGATATAAAAATTCTTTCATAACACCCTTTTGATTATAAAGAAAATTCAGGAAAAAACAACAAAAACTACATCAACCCTTTCATCATATGTTTATAAACCACCACGATAAGCACCATCATAAAAAGCCAGACAACCAAGGCATATTTGTTTTTATGCTTTTCATATTTTTTTCGCTGTTTAAAATGGACTATGTCCAAAAGCTCGTCCCCAAAATGCACCGACAAAAACGTCCCCACCGCCGAAATAACCACGATCGACCAATAAGGCCAAGGATGCGTTAAGATAAACTTAAACACAGAAGTCAGAGCCGTTTTATCATAAAGTCCAGGATTTGTTATAAGCGTTGTGATATTAACCGTAAAGGCAATCACCCAAACCATAATTTCGCTGTAAGTCATCCGAATGCTGAACAAAACCCGCATAGGGAAATCAAGCAAAAAGCCGGCATCAGCTATCGGAGTCGACAAGACAAACATGCTCCACGTCACAATTCCCAGCCAGCCAGCCGTTCTTAAATTAAACTTCAGGGATAAATAACCAATATATAAGCCTAAAATTAAAATTAAAGCGATAAACCTAAAAAGCACCGCTCTTTTGGTTGGGTGGGATGTTAAATGCTGTGACTGGATCGCCGCCATAATTCCATTATAATCACATTATGGATAACTTATATAAACAAATCATTCTTGATCACTACCGCCACCCCCAAAACAAAGGTCCAATGGCCAACCCCACCGCCGTCTGCCAAGCTGACAACCCCCTATGCGGCGACCAGTTAAAAGTAATGTTAAAAATCAAGGATAAAAAAATAACCGATGTTAAATACCAAGGCCGCGGCTGTGCTATCTCCATCGCCTCAGCCTCGATAATCAGCCAGTATCTAAAAGGCAAAACCATAAGCAAGGTTAAAAAGCTAACCTCTCAAGACATCCTTGACCTTTTAGGCATCAAGTTATCACCCGTCCGCCTTAAATGCGCCCTTCTTTTCTGGCAAGCCGTTAAACAAGCCTTAACCAACCCCCAAGCATCAAAGAAGTTGGATTAATTTACAGCCTTAATTTCTGTAGTAGAATAAACAAGTGAGAATCAAATTTTTGACCTTAAACATCTACCACGGCTTTTTCATAGATAAAGTCGTTTCATTCATCAAACAAACCCAAGCAGATATTGTTTGCCTGCAGGAAGTGTATAACAGCCAAGCCGAAACCGCCCCCCTAAACTTCCAAGCCCTTAACATCTTAAAAAAGACGCTGGATTATCCACACCTCTCATTCTCCCCATTTTTTGCGGTTAAAAGTGACGGTTTAGTTATCCCTAATGGCAACCTGATTCTTTCTAAATTCCCCATCATCGCCTCATCCTTTGCCATTTTTGATAATAAATACCAAGTTTTTGACTTTGACGGCTGGTTTGACAGAAAAGACTACCGCTTTGTCCCCAAAGGCATCCAGCAAGCCCATGTAAAAGTTGGCAACAAAACCATAAACATCTGCAACATTCATGGACCCTGGGGATTTGATGGCGCTGACAATCCCCAGCGCCTCAAGGCCCTATCAATCCTTCAACAAAAGCTTAAAAACCGCCAAAGTATAATTTTAGCCGGGGATTTTAACCTTTATCCCAACACAACCTTTGTTAAGACTTTAGAGCAAAAATTAGTCAATGTTTTCAAAAATAAACTCACAACCACTTTTAATATTAAACGCAAGCCACAATCAGGAAACTGGGCAAACTCCGTCGTTGATATGATTTTTGTCAGCCGGGATATTAAGATTATAGAAAAGCTTCAGCCGCTGGTTGATGTTTCTGACCACCTGCCGCTAACCGGCCTTTTTGAAACAGAACCCAACTCCATTGCTATAAATGATCAAAACTCCGCCAGCCAATCCTGATCTTTCAAAAACAAGCCGTTCTTTGTTTTTGCGGCCCCCTTGATCTCAATGCCTGCATAATGCCTATAATAAACCAGAGGCAGTTACTAGCTTGGCCGACTTGCGGTCAAAAGTCTTTAGGGTTAATTGATTTTTCTTAGCAAAAACCAAGTTATAGGCATCGATGTAGCTAATATTTTCTTTTAAGACCAGATTCAAAGCCGTCAAAATAAGCCTTTTATCATTCACCCTTAAATTAGGGAAGCGCAAGAGCTCGGTAAGTAGTTGAACTAATTCTGCTTTATCGAGCCGGTAAAAACTTTCCAACACCCAAAAAACCTCGGCCACGGTAGTGTGGTTAATAAAAACTTCGATCCTTCCTTTCTCTGCTTCTTCAAAAATAGATTTAGCTTTTTGGCTCAAATCCGGATGATCAGCTAAAACCAACCGCAAAACTACATTCGTATCCAACAAATTTTTTTCTTTTCAGGCATTACTCATAAGCTTAATTTATATTTTTCACCCAAACTATAGCCACTTTCCTTCTTACCTTAGATAACGGCGTAAACTTAACTTGTTTGCCTTTTGCAGCTGCGCCAAACAAGGCCTTAGTAGCGGAACTGGATTTAACTATCAAGATGCCTTCCTTCACAGCTTTTAAAGCCACCTTGTCCTTAGGATTAATCCCAAAAATGCCTCGCAAGAAAATCGGAATAGTAACCTGCTCCTTTTGATTTCCCGGCTGACGGTTGAAGGGGACACATCTGGTTTCTTG
>JAADGY010000013.1 GCA_013152165.1 bacterium | reverse complement strand
AAGTTAAAAGTTGAAATGAGTTCATCAAGTTCATAAAGCCTAAAGATAAAAGGGACAGGGACCCCGCCTCGCGTTGACAAGCTCCGCGAGTCGAGGCGGGCAATGTCCAATGAAATTCCAATTATCCAATTTTCAAATCTAACCCATTTTCGATCCTGGATCGTCACCCGTGACGATCCAGGATCGTGAGTGGGAGAGGGCAACTATTCCAAAAAAAACACTCTGGGAGTGTTAAGAGAACACTTCCGGGAACGAAAGGGGAGGGTAACTGACCTAAAAACACACTCCGAGAGTGTGATCTAATCCACTCCTTTAAATGGAATAGGCGGAGGAGCAGGATTTAAAGCTTTTTGGACAGGAAAAAGGGGATGTTATATACTACATATGTGTTTAATAGGTTTAATTAAGTAAGGAGGATTTATGGGTTTGATGGATAAATTTGCACAAGGTAAGAAAATGATGAAGATGGCTCAGCAGGCCAAAGCGCTGGAAAGGGAGCTGGAGCAGGAAGAAGTAGAAGCTGAAAAGGGTGGCATTAAGGTGTTGGTAAGCGGCACTTTGAAGATAAAGGAGATTTGGATGGATGGCGAGGAGCAAGAGTTGTTAAGGGAGGTCATCAACGAGGCGCTTAAGAAAGCTCAAAAAAAGGCGGCTAAAAGAGCGATGGCTTTAGGCAGTATGTTTGGCATGTAAGTTTAGAGTATGGAAGGTCAGATTAAGTCATTAGACGGGCTGATACAAGCTTTAAAGCAGCTGCCCGGCATAGGTGCAAGGAGCGCGCAGAAGCTGGCGATGGCGGTGGTCCATATGCCGAAGGTAAAAGTGCAGAATTTAGCTGACAGTTTGATGAAGGTGAAGGATAGAGTCCATTTGTGTGAGAGCTGTTTTAATTTAGCGGAGGATAGGTTGTGCGAGGTGTGCAAGTCTGAAAAAAGGGACAAGCAGGTGATATGTGTGGTTGAACAGCCTTTGGATTTGTGGAATTTAGAGAAGGCCAGAGTTTTTAGGGGGCTATACCATGTCTTGCATGGCCACCTGAACCCTTTAGATGGGATCGGGCCGGAGGATTTGTTTATCCCTCAGTTATTTGACAGGCTGGCGGATGAGGCGGAGATCCGCGAGGTGATATTGGCGACCAATCCGACGGTAGAGGGGGAAACAACAGCCATGTTTTTGGAAAAGGAAATAAAGAGGCTGCGGCCTGATATAAAGGTTACTCGCTTGGCTAGAGGCTTGTCGGTCGGCAGTGGGATTGAGTATGTAGACCCGATGACGCTAAAAAGTGCGTTTGAGAACCGAAGTTAAAAAACAAAAGCCATTTAAGGTGTGTTTTTAGTATAGTTAGTGGTTGTGTAAGTGTGGTGTATTTATGTACAATGAGGGGGTGATGAAAGTATTTTTTACCACATCCTTAAGAGGTAAACCGATTTTAGGAGAAAACTACAGGCGGATATGTTCGATATTGGAAGATGAGCTGGGATGCCAAATTTTAAACAAAAAAATATTAACGGAAGATTTGCAGAAAGTGCTGAAAAAGAGCAAGGAAGAACTGGCTGAGTTTTTTATGGAGTCGCGGCGGTTGATTCAGCAGGCAGATTTGGTTTTAGCAGAGGTGACCTATCCTTCGACTAATGTTGGTTATGAAATTTCGGTGGCGGCTGATATGGGCAAGCCGATAGCGGTGCTGCATGTCAAGGATGAGACGCCTTTGCTTATTGCCACGGTGGATTATGACATGATTAATGTTTATCCATACACATTGGATGGGTTGGGCGGGGTGTTAAAGCGGATAATGGCGGATTCTCAATCGGGTAAGGAGGTTAGGTTTAATTTTTTGCTGCCAAGGTACCTAAGCAACTACCTGCAATGGGTAGCTAAAAGAAGAAGGCTGCCCAGGTCTGTTTATATTAGGCAGTTGTTGGAAAAGGACATGCGGTCAAATCCTGAGTATCCGGCTTCGGTCGGCCGAAAGTAGGGTGTTTAGAAGATATTGAGTTTTTCAAGCAAGTTAAGCAAGGGTGTAAAAAAATTAGTGGAGAAATTAGAGAAAACTGATTGGTTGTGAGGATAGAAGGGGGTAGGGGTCGGAGTGATCGGCGATTCGGTTATTTTTAAATAAATCTGGAAGGTGTCTTTGGTGACGACTATTTCGCGGGCAAAAATGTTTAAGGGCAGGCTGATGATAAGAGAGAGGGTGGCAAGGACGATGATGATAAAGGGAATATTGTGCTTAAGGGAGGCCAGGGGGTTGGGATCCGGTTGATTAAAGGAGATAA
Organism: bacterium; assembly: GCA_013152165.1. Taxonomy (GTDB): domain Bacteria; phylum Patescibacteriota; class Microgenomatia; order JAADGY01; family JAADGY01; genus JAADGY01. The sequence goes on along the minus strand of JAADGY010000013.1, from coordinate 7,708 downwards.
TGATCAAGGTAATAGAGGTAAAAATTAAGAGGAAAAGAAAGATAAAAAGGGTGCTTGTTAGAAGGTGCTGGGTGTCAACCATGGTTTTTATTTTGGAGCTTGACAAAACAAAAGTCAATATGTTACCAATATGTATAGTTACTTAACAAAAACATAAAAGGTCTGCCCTCATGAAAGAAATTGTTGGATTGGTGATTGGCGCAGCGGTTGTGGTTAGTTTTAGCGTCAGCAGGCTGCCGGCAAGCTGGGCAAGGGAGGCAAGTAACGAAATAACCCCGATTTCTTATGTAATTGACGGCAGGAGCCGGCTGCTGAGTTTTGAGGTGGTCAATCCGGCTGATAAAGTTTGGCAGAAAGCATTGAAAGTAGTGATTTTAAACAGCCGAGGCCGGATAAAGCATGAGTGGGTGTTTGACCACGAGGTGGTGGTGTCGGCCTTGAAGAAGGGCAGGGTGGAGCTGCGCTGGTCTGATAATAACATTGTTATAGGGAAGGAAAAAGTTAATTTGTATGCTAAGACCGGGGGCAAGTGGGTGAAGCTGGCGACGATTGAGGCGGGTTGGCAGATTGGCTCCGGAGCGTATGTTTTGCCGGTTGGATTGTTAATGGGGCTGCTGGTAATTCCTGGTTTAACAAAGACATTCCCTAACGTATTAGTAAGTTTTTTGAGAAAGGAGGTGAAGAAATATGCATAGAGACCTGCTTAAAAAAGCAGCTGCCCTTGTCTCTGTCTTGAGCTTGACGTTGGGGGCGGCTGTCAATACTTATGCTTATAGTTTGGGCCAAACAGGCAACAGTGCCCTGGGCAATGACGGGGTAACGGTGGTGTCGTTGGTAGCTAATGGGGGACTTTTAACCCATCAAGCCCCAACCGATGTCAGTTTGGGCTCGATTATAACCAGTACGTCGGATCAAACTATGACCGGAACAGCTACCGGCTACTTAGTTGATAACGCGCGTGGTTATAACACGACTGATGAACCAGGTTGGACGGCAACGGCAACGTTTACCGACTTAACCAGCAGTAAGGGAACTATTGATGTAACCAATTTTACGGTTACGCCTCAGAACTTAACGGTTTTGAGCGGTTCCTCGACTGGGGTCAGTTTAGGTTCATCGACTTCGTTGACAGATACGGATGATGATGGAACCTCAAACGCCCTGACTTGGATAACGGCTTCGGCCGGATCCGGTATGGGAAGATATTCATCGGATTTGGGTATTTTGCTGACGGTGCCAGCCAATACTCCGGCCGGTGATTATTCATCTACGGTTACTATCACAGTTTCTTAAAAGATTAAAGACGAAATGTGATGGTGAAACACCCACCTTTTAAAGGTGGGTGTTTTTTTAGGGCTTGATGGGTAAAATAGGTTATGGAAGGTAAACTAGCTAGAAAAACAAGAAATGCTGTGTTGTTGGCAGGCTTGATTATTATAGGGGGGCTTTATGGCGGGGTAAAAAATGCGCGAGCTATAGAGTGCAGAAACACCGGCATGTATGAGTTTAACGGCGGCGATTTTGTCAAGGTTGCCGGCCGGTCAGGCGGCGGGCTGGTGGTTAAGGAAGGCGAAGAGTTGTTGATCGAGGCCGGCGGCGGCCGGTTTAGCCAGGCGGCCCTGGCCAGAGCTAGGCTGTTTTATCCGGATGGGAGGCTGTATCAAAGTTTAAGCTTAAAGCTGGACGGCCAGGATGGTAAGGGCCGATATGTGTGGAAGGGGTCAGCAAAGCTGGAAAAGAAGTTTAAGCAGTTGGTGGCCGAGGTGAGTTTGACCGGCAGCCGATCGCATCGGCGCGGGCGTTTGCGAAAGAATACTGGGATGATTTATTTCCAAACGATGATGGCTGTGTCTGATGAATTTTTACCCAAAACGGATTGGGGGTTTAACTGCTGGCTGAAAGATTTAAAAGGGTCGGTTGTTTTGGCTGGCAAGTACGGTGATGTAGTTGAGGCTAAGGGCTGGTTGATTGACAGGTTTAAAAACAGACAGCGGTTGAAGCAGTTTGAGTATGCCGCCGGTGACGGTCAAATAGAGTTTAATTTAGTGGTGGACCAAGGCAAGGCGGCCGGCTGGCATGATGTCCAGATTGATTTGCTAAAAAGGGAGGCAGAAACTAAAAAGCTGGTTAAGGAAGCGGTGGTGGTCCCGATAGATTTGATTATGAAAGGGTCAAGGTTTGAATTGACGGCCCCGGAAGCGGGCGGACAGCTTGACGGCGAGGTGGAGGTAGCCGGCCAGGGATCAAGCCAGACCGGTGTTGAGGCGGCCGGCTGGTATCGGAAGGCGGCGTCGGATAGTTGGCAGAGTTTGGGCGAGGATGTGAGGTTTGAAGCTGGGGAGTTTAATCAAGTGTTTTGGTCTTGGCCAACCGATGATTTGGAACCTGGGAAGTATCAGCTAAAAGTAAGGTTTGCAAGCCAAGCGGGCGAGGTTAAAGAGGTTGAAGTGGATGATTTGATTAAGGAGGATTCAAGCCGGCGGTTTGGCATCAAGGTGGCTCAAAATATCAAACTGCCAGAGATGATTGTGTCGACTTTTGACCAGGTGATCGAAGGCTGGCTAGGTGGGAGCGGGGATAAAAAAACGATTATGATTGTTGATGATCGATCGTCCCAGCCGGGCTGGGTGCTGACCGGCGTGTTTGAGGATTTATATGCCCCCAAAGCGGATTATTTCATCAAGGCGGCTGGTTTATTAACGATTAAGCCGGGAGCGGTGGATGCAGTCCAGGGAAGTTTGGATGGAGTGACGGCCGGTGGAGAAGTGATGATTAAAGATGACGGCCAGCCGGTGGTGATAAGCCAAGCTCAGCAGGGGCATGGCCGGGGAGTGTATAAACAAGGCATTTTTTTAAGGTGGCTGATTCCGGCTAACACGCCGGCCGGCGACTACCAAGGGACGATTGTCTTTACACTTCAATGAGGGTTTTTGTATAATTTAGGTGATTGCAAAATGGTTTAAGGAGGTTTTATGGGCAAGATGTCGCCGAAAAGGCGCAGTATAGAAATAAGGCAGAAGAAAAAAAGGCGGGCTAAGCTGCAAAAACTGCGGCAGAGGTATTTATCGGAGAAGCAATCAAAGGAAAGGGATGAAATCTGGGCTAAAGTGACTAAGATTGCTCCCTGGTTAAGTTTGAAGGAGTTTCTGGCTAAAAAATAACGGCAAAACCGGTGGTGGGAAGCCTGGTTTGATTTGACAAGAAGCGTGGGGTTGAGGCATCATATATGTAATGGTTTCTTATTTATATGTATCAGTTACGTATTAAGGAGGGTTAATGAAGAAAAGATTATTTTTAATAATGGGGATCGGGTTGATATGGGGAATGATGTTTGGAGTTGGTTCTGTTAGGGCGATCGAAGGGATGGGGGTCGGCATGTTTCCAGCACACCCAAATCCAAAGGTTTTGTATTCTAGAGCTTGGCTGATTTATAATTTGGTGCCTGGCGAGTCGAAAAGAGATGAGTTTATTATTGTTAATAAAGGAAAAAGCCCGGTCGAGTTAAGGTTATACCCGGTAGATGCGACGATTACCAAGGATGGAGCCTTTACTTTGTTGGATGAAAAGGCAGGCCGAAAAGGGGTGGGCGGTTGGATAAAGCTTGATGTTGACAGGGTAAAGCTGGCACCGAATGAAGAAAAGAGAATTGGCTTTGTGTTTAGCGTGCCGAAAGGGACCGAGGTAGGAGACCATATGGGCGGGATAATTGCCGAGAAAACCGGCCAAGGGGATAAAAACTCTGCTTTAAGGATTAAAACCAGGATTGGCTTGAGGGTTTACGAGACGGTTCCAGGGGATTTGGTCAGGGAGTTGGAGGTGGGCGGTTTTAAGGCCTCGTATGAAGAAAAGACTAAAAAACTGCCGGGGCGGTTGAGGCTGATGTTTAGTTTAAAGAATGTGGGCAATGTGCACCTTAATCCGATGGCTGATGTTGAGTTGATCAATAATTTTAACGGCAGGGGGGTAAAGAGCCGGAAGGTTAGTTTGGGAACTATTTTTCCAGGCATGACGAGCAAGGTTCCGGTAGTCTGGGATGATGTGCCGTGGTGGGGAAGTTTTGTAGTAAAAGCCAAGGTAATGTATGACCGTGATTTAGCTGATATGTATGTAGTTAAACAGTCCGAGGTATTTTATATTAGCAACAAGGCTAAGTTTTTAGCGGCCAGCGCAGTGGTTTTATTGCTGGTTTTGGTGTCTTTTGGACTGGTTGGCCGAGAAATACGAGGAACAGGCAGAAAAAAGAAAAAAAGGTGATTTAAAGATGGTTAAGTTAAGATTGTTTTTAATACTGCTGTTGGCAGCTTTTGGCCTTGGTTTAGTGAGGGCGGATGTGCAGGCTGAAGCCGGCGGGGGGATAAGGATAATCCCGGTGTTAACAAGCCAACGGCTTAAAAATGGCGGCGGGTTTGAGTATAAAATAAAGCCGGGCAGGCAAAAAAAGGTCCGGGTGACATTGGTTAATTTATTAGGCCGTGAGGTAGGCGGTTATCTGCGGCTGGCTGGCGATGGGAGCGATGGGAAGATGCTTGCCAAGGCGGTTAAGCCGATCAAGATAAAGTTGGCGCCCAAACAAAGAAAGAATTTAGAAGTGCTTATTAAGATGGAGGCGGCGGCGGCGGAAAGGGAGTACGTGGGAAGTTGGCAAGTGGCCGATGGGGATGGAAATGTTTTAGGCCAAGCGCCGGTGTCCTTGATTGCGGGGGATAATTTAGAGTTAGATTTTAAAATTATTTCGGCTGGCTTGATTAAAGTGGATAAGGGCTTGGGTTTAGAGGTGAAGTTCAAAAACACGGGGGCGTCAAGCCTTAGGCGGACGCAGGTAGATTTGAAGTATAAAAATAGGTGGTGGTGGGGGTTGGTGAATGAGGAGTCTTTTGCGGTGGCGGAAAAAATAAAGCCGGGAGCGGTGGGGGTGATAAAGAAGACGGTTTCACCGCCCAGGGGGTTGATGGGGCCGGTTGATGTGGATTTGACGGTGATGGCCGGCGGCAAGAAAGACAGCCGGAGCTGGAGTTTTTTTTATTGGCCGCTGGGACGTTTGTTGTGGTGGGCTGGCTGGCTGATTGTTATAGGAGTGGGGGTGGGGCTGGCTTTTAAGTTTATTTTCAAAGGGATGGCCGGTATTTTATACGGCTACTTAAAAGAAAAAGCTGGGAAAAGAGGCAGGCATAGGTCAAGGGAGGCAGATTCTGAAATAGTTGATTTACTGCGGGTTGACAGCTATCCGCAGTTATTGCTGGATGTAAGAAGGATAGTCAGGGAAGAGATGGAGATTAATCGGAGATTGATGGTGGCGGAGATGGAAAAGAGCGTGTTGATAAAGATGTTAAAAAGTCAAAAGTCAAAGGGCAAAAGGCAAAAGCTAAAAAATGTCAAATCTTAAATGTTAAATGTCAAAACTGCATGTTAAAACTCAAATTTTACCCTAAACCAGGCTCTTAATCTTGCGTCGGAGACGGTGCAGGGGTGCTCGAACTAATGCTTCGTTCTGGTTCGGGGCAAGGCTGCAGGTTGGGGGTTGACGAAAAGGGTGGGGGTTTTCATAATTAAGATAATATAGTATGATTTATAGAAGAGGAGGTCAATGAAGCGTTTTATCTTTTTTTTAGGAGTAATTTTAGCCGGTTTGCTGGGACCGCAGGCGGTTTTAGCAGCTAGCGCATCTTTATCTTTGTCGCCGGCAAGCAAGGTGGTTGAGGTGGGTGATCAGTTGGATATAAATGTGTTGCTGGATACGGCTGGAGCTAGTGTTTCAGGAGTGGATGTGGTTTTAAATTATCCGGCGGATAAGTTGGAGTATGTTTCGGCGACGGCGGGAACGATTTTGCCCCAAATGTCGATCAGGTCTAACACCGCCGGCAAGTTGAGTTTGAATTTGGTAACGGCATCAGGTACTTATGAGGGGAAGGGGACGCTGGCGACTATTACGTTTAAAGCTAAAGCCCAAGGAGATGCGCCGGTAACCTTTGTTTTTGTTCAGGGATCGACAACAAGTGATTCAAATGTAGTGTCAAATAATGAGGACATTCTGGCTTTGGTTAGCGGAGGCAACTATACTATCCAAGCGGCCGGGACGACCGGTTCGACTAGTGATTCAACTGGGACCGGTGATACAGCAGGCAGTGGGACGACAACTTCTGATGGTATAACTCCGACTATGCCGGTGACCGGGCCGGGAAATGGGATAATCGGCATGTTCTTTGTTGGCATTCTGTTTAGTTTGGTGGGGGCAGCTTTTTGGTTAGCTGATTAAGACTGTTGATTTTTAAAAAGTATATGTTATACTCAGCATGTTGCAGGAGGTTAATTACATGAGAAAATATGAGTTAGTGGTTTTAGCCAAAACTAATTTAGCTAAAGCACAGGACAAATTGCCAGATCTGTTTAAAAAATTAAAGGTTAAAATACTCGAAACGGATAATTTAGGAGAGCGCGATTTGGCTTATCCGATCCAAAAACAAACGAAAGCGGTTTATACCCGTTACCTGCTGGAGGCAAAGGAAGATTTTGGCAAACAGTTGGATCGCTTTTTCCACTTGAATAGTAAAAGTTATCTTAGATATTTATTAGTTGCCCGTGATAAAAAATAAAGGAGGTAGGATATGGCGTCTCGCTCGCTTAACCGTGTTCAATTAATTGGAAATTTAACTAGGGACCCAGAATTGCGTTATACGCCGAACCAGAAGGCAGTGGCTACTTTTACAGTGGCGACGACCCGCCGCTGGGTGACAAACGGGACCAGGAAAGATGAGACCGAGTTTCATCGAATTGTGGCTTGGGACAAACTGGCCGAGATCTGTGCCCAGATTTTAACTAAAGGCAGCAAGGTTTTTGTTGAGGGCCGGCTTCATTATAGAAACTGGACAACAGCTGAAAATGTTAGGCGGGATGTAGCCGAGGTAATTATCACTGACATGATTTTGTTGGTTGGCGGCAAGCAGTCTTCAGGTCCGCGGCCGGCGACCGGCGGGGCTGGACCGACACCACCAGCCACAGGCGATCAGATGATGACCGGCGTGCCAAGCGATGTGGCTGGGACTGATATGTCTTTGTCCGATGATGATTTAGATGTCATCGAGCTGCCGGAAGATGATTTGCCTTTTGAGACCAAAGAACCAGAGGTTAAGACCGGTGGTGAAGAGCCGGCCGAGGCGCCTGCAGAAGAAAAGAAGCCGGAACAAGTTGAGGCGGCTGATCAAGAAACTAAACAAGATCAGGCAGAGCCGGTTGAACCGGTGAGTCAAGAAGCCGGAGAAGGCCAAGGGGAGCAGGCTGAAGCTGGCGGCCAAGCAGAGGAGGCAGCCAAGGTTGAAGGCCAAGAAGAGAAAAAGCCCGAGGTTGATAAGGGTGCGCAGGAGGGCCAGTCATGAAGCCGAAAAGGCAAAAAAAGAGACCGCGGCCGGCAAAATTTAAGCAATGCCCGTTTTGCAAGGACAAAAAAGAGCCGTATTTTATGAAGGTGGATTTTTTGAAGGAGTTCATTTCTTTGCAGGGTAAAATTTTGCCGAAAAGCGCGAGCGGTGTGTGCGCTAAGCACCAGCGGCGGCTGAGTGTCGAGATCAAACGGGCTCGTATTCTGGCTTTACTGCCGTTTACCCAGCCTAAGGTTGTGAGAGGGTAGGAAGTAAGTTCAAAGTTCAAAGTGCAAAGTTAAAAGTTAAACCCTGAACCAGACTCCGACTTTGCGTCGGGGACGGTTCAGGGTTGC
>JAADGY010000030.1 GCA_013152165.1 bacterium | reverse complement strand
GAAGTTTCGTCACTCACAAAAGCCAACTCCCACTCTCCATTCCCGAAATTCCCAAGGTCGGTTAGGAATGCCTGACCTCGGAGGTCGGGCATTCCTAACCGACCTCGGAAAGGTTTAAAAAACAAGGGAAAAGAAAAAAAGAAAGAAAAAACAAACACTACACCACTATATAGTGGTGTAGTCAAAGTTGGGGGTTGGTTTTGACAATTTAAGGAGTGAAAAAAGATTAAAAAAGGGGGTGGTTGGTTAATGAAGAGTTGTGGACTTACTTCAACAGAGGAATTATGTGTTTTTTAAGGGCTGGCAGAAGGCGGGGCTGGGTTGGGTTCTTGACGTTGTCAACGGTTTGGTGCCAAGCTTTTTGCCAGGCAGGCGGAATAACTGACTGGATGCGCGGGTAGGCTCGGTGAAGGAAGTTAAGGCTAAAAGTTTGCCAATCTGAAAGGTTTCGAAGTTTTAGGTGGGGCGACATTTCTTGAATCAAGCTGGATGATTCCTGCAGCCAGCCTTCCCAAGGTTTAATAAAGCCAGCCAGATCAGCAGCGTGTAAAAGCAGGCCTTCAAATAAAAGGGGCTTTGTATCAAACCGAGTTGATAGGATTGCTTCTTGAATAAATAAACGGTCGGTTAAGGACAAATTAATCCGGCGGGCAAACAGATCGGCTTCGGTGGCGGCGATGAACTCGGCTAAAACCAAGGGATTGGGGTTGTAAGTATGGGGGCTAAAATCATGAAATAAGGCAGCAAGGCGAAGCAGAGAACGAGTTTGATCATTGGTTAGGCGATGGATTTTGAGCAAAAGATTTAATCTATCAAGGACGTTGAGGGTGTGGGCTTTGTTGTGGTAGACCAGCGGTATTTGCTTGTCTTTGTGGGAAAGAAGCTTTTCAACCAATAGAAAGGATTTATTAAGCTGTTGATTGGCATCTTTAAAAGAGGCTGCCAAGCGGCCGGATTGATTATCCTTATGCCAAAACGGAGACGGCGGGTGGGCAGAGCCTGAAAGAGAGATCAGGTGCGAGATAATGAGCCATCTTTTCCGCCAACGGCCCAGCCAATAATACATTTCCAATTCTTTTTCTAAAGGTGTTAATGGCAGGGTGAATCTGTTTAGCTGATATTGGGTGTGGTGTTTAGCTGTAAAAACAGGGCTCCAACGCCCGCAGGGGCCTTTTAATTGAAAGTTTCCCATGACTTCGATGATTCGGCCGTTAATTAGAAACTGGCCGAAAAATGACTGTATGCGAGGCGAGGCAACAAACCGCACCGGCTGGATGATGGATGTTTTAGGCAGTACCTGATTAAAGGCAATGGCGGTCTGTCTGTCACAGACGATGTCTATGTCTTTGCCGTCGGTGTCGACTTTCAGGCCTTGCAAAGCCAAGTTAGCGCTGCCTCGAATAGCAAAATGACGGGGGGCAAGTTTGCCGGCAATAGACGCAACAACATCGATGATCGGCTGGAGTTTAGACTGCATACTTAAACTAGAAGGCTTTTGAAAAATTTGGCTTTGCGCTTTAACCAAGCCGGCGATTGCCGAACAAGGTGTTTTTTATCCTGGGGATTAAGCAGTAAGGGCTTGATGGCTTCTTCTAAAAAGATGGTGTTTTGCGAGCCCTTGAAAAAAAGAGCTTCCCCTCCTGATATGAAACGCTTTAGATGACGGCCCAGTTTCTGGCTGGAATCAAAGTAAGCAATGTTGGTTGATTTAGGTTTGAGTTTATAAAAAGCCGGCAAAAAAATCTGGTTCATTTGCCGGCCGACTAAAAAAAGATGCTTAAAATCCAGTTTGGCGATGATTTTGGCCAGTTCTTGGTGTTTTTGGACGGCAAGCGGGCCAAGCTCGCGCATCTCGCCTAGGACAAGAATTTTAGGGCGGTTGGGAAATAGATGGTAAAAGTGGTTTAAAAGCCTGATAACGGCATCATAAGGAGCGTTGTACGATGAATCAAGAATGGTGGTGTTTTTGATTCCGGAAAAGATAGAAAACCGGCCCGGCAGTTTAAGCTGGTTGAGGCCGGCTTGAATTTGATTAAGATCAGCGCCGACGGATAAGGCGATAACGGCGGCGGCGGCGATCAGACGGGCGTATTCTGGAAAAAGAGCTAGGTGAGGCACTGCCAGGTGATAGGTATTTTTCTGATAAGTAAAGTCTATGTTGAATTGATGATCAGCAAGGCGGCCTTTGACGAAAATATCGGCCTTTGGGTCGGCCAGGCTCAAGGTGAGGGTTTTGGCGGTGTATTGGGGGTGTTTATTTAGGAACGAATCCATCTGTTGTTTTAAATATTGATTGTCTTTGTTATAGATAACAAAGCCGCCTTTTTTCAAAACAGCCTTGAGCAGTTTGGTTTTTTGGCGGGCGATAAGTTTAAGAATTTGGGGTTCTGTTGTCAGATTGGCTTCCTGGCTAAACTGCAAAGAGTGCATTAGGGACACTTCCAAACCCACGGCGATATCAGGAACAAAAATGGACAGTAAAAAATCCATATTTTTAGGGTAAAAAATAGAGTCGATGCCCATTTCAGCCAAGTAAAAGGCTTGCCGAGAAGGTACAAGGGCGGCGAAGGGGGACAGGCAAATATCTTTAAACCAGCCAAGGGGATTGTCGGCGACGGTTAAGCCCAGAATGTTAAGCGGCAAACCGATTTCGCTGTTGGCTTTAAAGGAGCTTTTATGGGAAAGATTGGCCGAGGTAAGGATGGAGTCAAGGATGTATAAAAAGGATGTTTTGCCGATGCTGCCGGTGAAGCCGATGATGGTCGGCCGCCATAAAGCTAATTTTAGCTTAGACCAAAACTTGAAGTATTCAACGATTAAAGAATAAGCCCAGGTTTTAAAGAAGTTGTACATATACTATGATTTTACCTAAACCACCAAATCCAGCTTGTTTGAAAGTTTGAGCAAGGAGAGGTGAAAAAAGATAAATGGTTTAGCGCTTTGGGGATTGGCGTTTGCGGCGGGCCTTGCCTCCGCGGCCGGGTTTGCGGCGTTCTTTTTTTCTGGGGTCGCGGGTTAAAAAGCCTTTTTGACGCATCAGTTTTTTGAAGGCTTCTTGATCATACTTAACCAAGGCTCTGGCTAGGGCATGGTTGATGGCGTCGATTTGAGCCATCAAACCGCCGCCTTGAACCTTGGCTTCGAAGCCGACTCGGTTGGCAACTTTAGCTAGTTTAAGGGGGGTGGCGTATAAAGAACTAAACAAAACAGAGGGAAAGTATTTATCGATGGGTTTTTGATTAACCAGCCAAGGGCCTTTTTTAAAAGTCAGGCGGACTCTGGCCACGGCGGTTTTGCGCCGGCCGACAGCGGTTGCGGTTAGTGAATTCTTTTTGATTGGAGATTTGGTTGGGGTGGGAGTTTTTTCAGCCATATTTTTAGTTTATTTAGATTTAGTAAGCTTGTCTTTATAAGGGTGATTATCATCAGCGAACAATTTAAGGCGGGCCAGCCTTTTTTTCCTTAGTTTGTTTTTGGGCAACATGTTTTTGACCGCCGACCAAAAAATCTTTTCCGGATTGTTTTCAAACATCCACTTGGCGTCTCTTTCCCGCAGGCCTTTGGGGTAGCCGGTGTGCCAGAAGTACTTTTTATCGGTGGCTTTTTTGCCTGTAAATTTAATCTTTTTAATGTTGTAAACAACTACAAAGTCGCCTAAATCTAGATTGGGAACAAAGTTGACTTTATTTTTGCCGGTTAAAAAGGTGGCGACTTGAGTAGCCAAGCGGCCAACGATTTGGCCGGCGGCGTCGATGATGTGCCAATCTCGCTTAATTTGCTTAGCGGAAACAGTAGTGGTTTTGGGGATTTTAGGCCGGGATGTCATTTTGTTTTGTCCTTTTTAACTTTGGGTTTGGGAGGTTTCGGCTGGGATTTTTGGGTTTTGGGTTTTGGGTTGGCGGCTGGTTTAGCTTTGGGTTTGGGAGTGGTTTTTGGTGATTTGGCGGAGGAGGGTTTGGATGATGTGGTTTTAGAGGAGGGGTCAAAGACGATTTTTAGCTGGGCTTGAAGGGAAGCGTCACCCTTTCTTAAAGTTAGTCGTTTTAAGGTTGTGTAGCCGCTTTGACGAGTTTGAAGTTTGGGAACGATTTTGTGAATCAGGTCAAAGGCGGCCTGCTTTTTATTGCCTAATCTAGAAATTAACAGCCTTTGGCTGTTAAGGTTATCTTGTTTAGCCAAGGTAACCAACTTATCAAAGTAGGCCTTTAGGGCCTTGGCTTTGGTTAAAGAAGTATTTATCTGGTGATGTTGGATCAACTGGGCAGCCAGGTTGCGCAGAATCGATCGGCGATGGTCGATACCGGTGCCTAGTTTATATCTTCTTTTGCGGTGACGCATGGTTGGTTTACTCTAGTGTCAAATTAATTTTTTTAAGCGATTCAATGACCATATCGATTGATTTTTGGCCCAGGTTTTTGATGGAGGCTAAATCCTTTCTGGACATCTTCGACAAATCCTGAATGGTAGCGATGTTGGCTTTTTTAAGGGCGTTGATAACCCTCACCGGCAGGTTTAATTCTTCTATCGAAGCGGCTTGGCTGTCGGAGCTTGGCTGGTCGGCCAAACTAGGCTGGGCCGAAGCTGGGGCATCCTTGGCTGGCTGAGGGGAAACCAGGTGTTGAAAATGGTTGTTTAAAACCTGGGCGGCTTGTTTAACGGCTTCTTCCGGCTCGATGGTGCCGTCGGTAGTGACGTCTAGGATTAATTTATCCCAGTCGGTTTCACGGCCGACACGAGTAGCTTCGACTTTATAATTAACCTTGATTACCGGCGTAAAGACAGCGTCAACCGGAATCACACCCAAATGGGTTCTTTCCAGCTCTTCGGCTAAGACATAGCGGTAGCCGCGGTTGACGGTGAATTTAACCTTAAGGCGAGCTTTTTTGTCGGTTAAGTGGCATAAAACCAAGTCAGGGTTGGTTATTTGGAGACCGGATTCGGGCTGAAGATCCTTGGCGGTGACGGTTTTGGGGCCTTTAACGTCAAGGTAGATATAAGCCGGGGTGTCGATGGTTGATTTAATTCTGATTTTTTTAACATTAAGCAGAAACTGAACCACGTTTTCTTTCAAGCCGGTGATGGTGGTGAAGGGGTGGGAAACATTGGCGATTTCAACATGGGTAACAGCAAAACCTTCCAGGGAAGAAATCAAAACTCGGCGAAGAGCGTTGCCTAGGGTATAGCCGTAGCCTTTGACTAAGGGTTCAATAACAAAACGAGCGTAAGAACCTTCTTTAATCTGTGTGGTTAATTTAAAAATAGGTTCGATCATATAAGCCTCCTTTTTAGCGCGAGTAAAACTCAACTATTAATTGTTCGTTAATATCCTCATCTATTTCATGCCTATCAGGGATACGCAAGATTTTACCTTGAGTAGCCTTTTTTTGCAACCAGGCAACTGATTCTTTGTCTTTGGCGGCTTGCTGGCTGGCGACGACGTCTTTGATCTTGGCCGAGGCTGGCTTAAGGCTGACAACATCGCCGACTTTAAGCTGATAAGAGGCGGTGGTGACCTTTTTATTGTTGACTAAAACATGGCCGTGGCTGACTAATTGGCGGGCGGTTGAACGGGACGGAGCAAAATGCAGCCGGTAAACAACGTTGTCTAAACGGGTCTCAAGCAGCTGTAAAAGTTTGACGCCGGTGGCTTCGGGGTTTTTGGCGGCGATGGCAAAAAGTTTTTTGAACTGAGCCTCCCTTAACCCATAAATTCTTTTGACTTTTTGCTTTTCCCTTAACTGCATGCCATAAACAGATACCTTTTTGCGCATGTACTTATAACCATGCTGTCCGGGAGGAACGACGCCTTTTCTTTCAAGCGGACATTTGGCGGAAAAACAGCGTTCGCCTTTTAGAAAGAGCTTGCGGCCTTCACGGCGGCAGAGTCGGCATTTAGCTTGTGTGTATTTACCCATAAATTAACCCCTTTTCGGCTTTTTAAGTCGACACCCATTATGTGGAATGGGGGTGACATCGGCTAATAATGTTAGCTTAATTTTGGAATGTTTAAGAGTTTTAAGGGCGGCGTCTCGGCCAGGCCCGGGACCTTTAAGGAAAACTTTGGCTGAAGAGACATGTTTGGCTTCCAGCTGGTCAACCACCTGCTTAACGGTTGTGGTGGCGGCGAAAGGAGTCGATTTGCGAGTGCCTTTAAAGCCGGCCCGGCCGCAGCTGTGCCAGATTAGGGTGTTGCCTTTGGAATCGGCCACAGTAACTAAGGTGTTGTTGAAGCCGGCGGTGACGTAGATGTTGACGGTTGGTGGAAAGGTTTGTTTAGAGGTTTTTTTAGGCATGATTATTTTTTAGCTCTTGAAGCTGCTTCTAATTTTTGTAACATATCTTTTCTCATGGCGCCGACGGTCTTGCGCTTGCCGCGCTTGGTGCGGGCGTTGGATCGGGTCCGCTGGCCCCTAGCCGGCAGACCGGCTTCGTGGCGCAGGCCGCGGTAGCACTTGATTTGCTTTAATCTTTTAATGTTTTCCTGGTACCACTGCCTTAGGGAGCCCTCGATCATAAAGCCGTCGATAACCCGCTGGAGGCGGTTGATTTCTTCGGTGCCTAACTGGCCGGCTCTTTTTTGAGGGTCGATTTTAGCCTGGTCAACGATTTTTTGAGACAAAACCGGCCCGATTCCGTAAATATAACGGAGGGCAAAGGCAATTTTTTTATTATCTGGTATGGAAACACCGGCTATACGTGGCATAAGATTAACCTTGTCTTTGTTTATGGCGCGGATTGGAACAAATAATGCGCACCACGCCTTTGCGCTTGACTATTTTACAATGACGACATCGTTTTTTGACAGAAGCTTTAACTTTCATTTTGAGAAGTTTTCTTTTGACGGTAAATAATACGGCCCCTGTGTTTATCGTAAGGGGTCATTTCAACTTTAACCTGATCACCGGGCATGACAGAGATGTGATGAATTCTCATCTTGCCGGCCAAGTGACATAATATTGTACCACCATCATTGTCAAGTTGCACTTTAAAAGTTGTGTTAGGTAAGGCCTCGATAACTATACCTGTTTTGATAATCTTTTGTTTCATATAAATATGCTGTTAAAACTTGGCTATTTTATCAAAGGTTGGCAAGAAAAACAAGGGGCCAGTTTGACTAAGCTGCGGTTTAAGGTTGTGATTTTTAGGCTCCTTGGGATAAAACCTTGGTAAGGCAGATTGTGTCAAGCGATTGAGTGGTTAATAAAATCGGGCCGGATGGGCCAACAGCGACGGTTTCTTCGAACATGCCGGATAGTTTTTTATCTTTCATTTTTAAAGTCCAGCCGTCGCTGGCGGTAACAAACTCCGGCCGGCCTTGGGCGTAGATAACTTCGACAGCTAAGGTCTGATAGAGGCTTAAGGGGGGGTATTTATGGGAAGGGTCGACAAATTGTAAGATCATTGGCTCTTCATGCAAGGTTCGGCCGACGCCGTGGCCGCCCAGCTGGGGGATGATGGTAAAACCGGCTGAGTCAATGAAGTTGTGGATGGCTTTAGAAACTTTTTTAAGCGAGGCATCAGGCTTTATCTGCAAAAGGGCCTTTTTAAGGGCTTTAAGGCCGGGCTTAAGGAACGGATGATCTAAAGACGGGCCCTTGGGGGTCAGCCAAAAGGTAACGGCTTTATCGGTGTGATAACCTTGATAAAAGACGCCGGCGTCGATGGTGATAATGTCCCCAATTTTAATCTTTATATTCGGATGGGGGATGCCGTGAACCAGACCATGGTTAAGGTTGATGCAGGTGCCCCAATGATAACCTTCAACCAGTTTGAAGCCGGGAGCCGCTTTTTGAGAGACAACATAGTCTTCAAAGACCTTATTAATCTGGGCTAGAGATTGACCAGGCTTGATTGACAAAACGGTTTGGGAAAGGGCTTTTTCTAAGATTTGACCGCCCTTTTCCATTATCTTTATTTTTGAGTCGGCCATAGGTTGTGATCTTTAAGAGCTTTGGTGATTAATGCATAGACGCGGTTTATGGGAGGCGAGGCGTCGATGGTGATGATTTTGGTGTTTTGGTGTTTAAGCATATCCAGGATTTGATCGATGTATTGTTTGTAAACTTGGCGGTAGCGAACTAAAAAAGTGTCGTAGGTGTCATCGGTTCGTTTTTGGTACTGGGAGCGCTGTTTGACCCGCTGCCAGCAGGTGTCAACGTCGGTAACCAGATGAATGACGGCATCAAGCTTAAGGTTGTTTTGGTCGGCAAACTTAAACCAGGCGGTGACTTGGTCAGGCAGTCTTAGAAAGTTATCGATTATCAAAGTGCCGCTTTTATATTCAAGGATCTCGGGGCCGATTACTTGCATCAGTACGTGCCCAGGAATTGATCGGCCGTGGTCGACGAAGGTTTTAATGGTTTGGGATAAGGGGGTGTTTTGGGTTTTTTGCTGGCGGAGGATGGCCCCGACTTCGATGATGTGGGCGTTTATGTCTTTGGCCAAAAGCTGGCTTTGAGTACCTTTACCGGCGGCCGGTGGACCTAGAAAAGCAAGAATCATTTGACTAAACCTCGTTTGATAAGCTGCTGCCAAATTTGATTAGTGACATCTTCGATGCTTTTGGTGGCGTCGACGGTGATCAAGGTGCCGTTTCGGCGATAGAGGTCGATGACTTGATCTTCGCTTTTGTGGTAAATGGCCAAGCGGCTCTTGATTTTTTCAGGAGAATCATGCAAGGAACCATCAGGGGATCGGCGGCCGCGCTTGAGCAGTCTTTGGGTGACGACCTCATCAGGAGCGTCAAGAAAGATAACGGCGTCGATTTTTTGGTTATACTTATCAAGTTTTTCGTCCAGAAACTTGGCTTGGTCAAGGTTGCGGGGGAAGCCGTCGATGACCCAGCCATCCTGCAGGTCGTCGGATTTAAGCCGGCGCTTCCACAAAACAAACATCTCGCTGTCAGGCACATAATGGCCGGATTTTAAAGCTTCGCGGCAGATATCGCCCATCATGCCAGGGTCATTGGCGGCGGTCCAACGAATGATATCGCCCGAGGCAACGTAGGGCAGGTTAAGTTTTTGGGCAAGCAGTTTGCCCTGGGTACTTTTGCCGGAGCCTTCCGGGCCGAAAAAAACAAATCTCATAAAACCCCCTTTAGGTTAATTTTTAATTTTTAATTTGAAATGAGATTGGACCAATTGGACTAATTGGACCTATTGGTCGAATTTTATAAATAATGATCATAGTGTTGCATGATAAGTTCAGCTTCAAGCTTCTTGACGATTTCCAAGATAACCGAGACAACGATAAGGATGCCGGTGCCGCCGATAGCCAAGTTTTGGACCTGGGTAAAACTTTGAGTGATGGCCGGCAGGATGGCGATGATGCCCAAAAACAAAGCTCCAACTAAGGTAACTCTATAAAGGATGAAGGATAAGAACTTGATGGTTTCCTGGCCCGGGCGGATGCCGGGGATAAAACCGCCGGATTTTTTAAGCTCTTCGGCTACTTTTTTGGGGTCAAAGGTAACCATGGTGTAAAAAAAGGTAAAGATAATAACCAAAAAGAAGTAGGCGGTGTAATAATAGGGGGTGCCCGGCTGCCATAAAAGCAGCCAGTCAAGCAGGGGCTGTTTAAAGCCGCCTAAGGGCAGATAGTTAGCAACTTGGGATAAAAGAGACGGCAGTAAAACCAAAGAGATGGCAAAGATAATCGGGATAACGCCGGCGTTGTTTAGCCTAATGGGCAGGTAGCTTTCCTGGGGCGGGCCGGCGGTTGTGGCTTGGGTTTGTTGGCGGGCATATTTAATTTTGACCTTGCGGTAGGCTTCGTTAACATAAATGATGGCGGCGATGACGACGATTGATAAAAGCGGGAAGGTGATAATAGAGGTGAAATCAATAACATCAAGGGTGGCTAAAACCTGGCCGACACCTGTCGGCAGGGCGGCGATGATGCCGACAAAGATTAAAAACGAAACACCGTCACCTACGCCTTTTTCGGTAATGAGCTCGCCCAGCCAAACCATGAGCAAACTGCCGGCGGTTAAGACCAACAGCATAACGATCATATCAAAGGGGGTAGCGGCGGCCGAGATAAGGCCCTGTTTTTTTAGAAGCAGGAAAAGTCCGATAGCTTGAACTATAGTTAAAGGCAGGGTGAGCAGGCG
>JAADGY010000075.1 GCA_013152165.1 bacterium | reverse complement strand
ACTTTTTATACTATGCCCATGTCCTTTTCAAAACTCTACTCTATTCTCAACCCCGCCCAAAAACAAGCCGTTGACACGCTTGATGGCCCGGTCATGGTTCTAGCCGGCCCCGGCACCGGCAAAACCCAAGTTTTAACCCTGCGCATCGCCAACATCCTCAAAAAAACCGACACTCCTCCTTACGCCGTCACCGCCCTAACCTACACCGAAGCCGCCGCTGAAAACATGATACACCGGCTGGCCCAAATAATCGGCCAAACCGCCTACCAGGTCAACATCTCCACCTTTCATTCATTCGCCGGTCGAATCATTAAACAAAACCCCGACAAATTCCCTTATCTTCGAACCGGCCGGCCGATAAACATCATCGAAAAGATAAATCTTATCGAAGACATCCTTGCCCGGCACAAATTCTTTCACCTTCGCCCTTTCGGCAATGCCAGCTTTTATGTTAAACCGCTCATCTTTACCCTTAGCACCCTTAAACGCGAGGCCATCCCCCCTGATACTCTAGCTAACCTTATCAACCAAGCCGAGCTCGAGCCGAAACGCAAAGCCAAACTAACCGAACTGGTTCGATTCTACCGCTTGTACCAAAAACAACTGGCCGCCCAAGGTCTTTATGACTTTGAAGACATGATTAATCACACCCTGGACAGCCTAGCCAAAGACCATGACTTGTCTTTATCGGTCCAAGAAAAGGTTTTGTACCTTTTAATCGACGAGTATCAAGACACCAACTCAGCCCAAAACAAACTCATCGCCCAGCTTTCTTCTTTCTGGGGCCAAGCCGCCAACATCTTTGTCGTCGGCGACAACGATCAATCCATCTTCCGCTTCCAAGGCGCCTCCCAAGCCAACTTTATCTTCTTCCACAAACTCTTTCCGAAAGCCAAGCTTATCAACCTTAACCTTAACTACCGCTCCCACCCAGCTATCATCAACGTCACCGAACACTTCATCCAAAACCAGCGCCAAAGCCTAAGCCGCATCATCGGCCTAGCTAAATCTATACAGCCCGCCAAACCAGCCAAAACATCCACTCCCCGCATCCACCTGCACCATTTCTCGTCCTTAACTCAGGAAGCCGAATTCATCGCCCAAAAAATCAAATCCTTAATTAAACAAGGCGTCCCCCCCGAAGAAATCAGCCTTATTTACAAAGAAAACAAAGACGCCCTTGTCTACGCACCCTTTCTAAACAAAGAAAGCATTCCCTACACTATCAACGGCCAGGTTGACATCCTGTCTCAGCCCTCTACCCAATACCTTCTCCGCCTTATTAAAGTCATCCACCTTTGGGGCCAGCCAGAAGCCGAGCCCTTATTGTTCACCGTTCTTAACTTCCCCTTTTTTAATTTAAAAGCCGCCCACATCGGCCAAGCCTTCCGCCAAGCCCACCAAAACAAGTCCAGCTTCACTGACCTTTACCTAACCCGCCCAAAAAAGTTCGAGCCCATTTGGCAGATTATCGACCTTTTTGAATCACTTAAAAAAGACTCTCTTAAAAACCCTCTGCCGCTTTTTATTCAAAACCTGCTGGAATCAACCGGGCTTTTAGCCTACCTTATTAACTCGACCGGTGATAAGCATCAACTCTTTTACCTGTACACATTTTTTAACCAAATCAAAACCTGGTATCGGGATAAAATCATCGCCTCTATAGAAGACTTAATCATAAACCTTGACCTTCTCCAAAAGCATCAAATTCCTTTGGAAGCCGAACCATTATTTACCAATGCCAAGGCCATTAAGTTAACCACCGCCCATAAAGCTAAGGGGCAAGAATTCCAATATGTTTTCATCGCCCAATTTATCGATAAAAAATGGAGCCATAAAACCGTTCCATCCCCCCTGCCCCTGCCGGCCAGCCTGGTTCCATTTCACCAGGAACAGGACCAAAAAAAGGAAAAAGAAAAAGAAGAACAGCGCCTATTTTACGTTGCTTTAACCCGAGCTAAAAAACACGTTTTTATCACCATTCCCAGCACCATCTGGTCCGATGGCGTCATCAAACCCACCAACCCCGCCTCATTCGTCCACCAACTTCCCCCTTCCCAGGTAACCACTAAAAACCATCAAGACTCGCTAGCATCATTAGAAAAAACTATCATCTCCCTGTTTAAACCCGCCCCCGAGCCTGAAATCACCCACCAGTATTGGCGGCCGCTTCTTCAAAAGCTCAAGATCTCGCCAACCGCCTTAAACACTTTTCTTGCCTGTCCCTATCAGTTTCTGCTTAACAACCTCTTCCGCCTGCCGCGCACCAAATCCCCCAACTTAATCATGGGCTCCGCTATTCATAAAGCTTTCGAAGAGTGGCTTATTGCCTACAAGCAGTCTCCGAAAAAGGCCAACCTTGAAAACATCATTCAAATTTACAACAACTACCTTGAAAACGAGATACTCGCCCCAGCCGAACAAGAACGCATTAAAACCGAAGGCGCCGTTCTTTTGGACCGCTTTTATCAGGACCAGCTCACTCCCCAACTTAAAAACAGCCAGCCATTCAAGTCCGAACTTGATTTCAGCTCCCAACCCATCTTTACCCCGGAAAACATTCCCATCACCGGTAAAATCGACCGCATCGACCGGCTCGATGATAACCGCTACCTTATCATTGACTATAAAACCGGCCGGGTCCCAACCAAAAAAGCGCTCAATGACCCTGACCAAGATTACCGCCGGCAGTTAACTTTTTACGCTCTTTTGCTAGACACCCAGCCCGAGTTTATTAAATCCAAACTCACCTTTGCCCTTTGGTTTATCGGCACCCGCTCCCAAAAACCGCTTTTTTTCAACTTCACCCCCACCGATCAAGAAAAGCTTAATCTTCGCCAAACCCTAAAAGCCGTTTGGCAGAAAATCCAATCCCTTGACTTCCCCCGCACCAATGATCGCCGGCTGTGCCGCATCTGCCCCTACCGCTTCCACTGCTTTCCCCACGGCCTGCCGCCCACACCCAAAAGCGACAAATAATCTACCCCTACCTCATCTCCCCCATTAAAAGAAATGTTTTGCTCACACTTCCTCCCACTCTAGATCTGGGGTTTAAAAAACCAGCACCCACCCTTTCTTTCACCCCAGGGCAACCCCTCCGGAAACCAGAATTCACCTAAGAAAGGGGGCTTATCCCCTACTGGTTAAGTTAAAAAAGTCGTCATTTTAAATAACTTTTAACTTTGCACTTTGCCCCAAACCAGAACAAAAGTACAAGTTCGGGGCAACCCAGCACTTATGCTTTTTACCCTATACCGTGCTTTGCTCTGGTATAGGGTGCTCTGGTGCCGGGTTGAACTTTTAACTTATCCCCTTCCACCGAAGGCGGTTAGTTTTAATATTTAAGATGTCCACCTCGCCTCGCGAAGCGAGGCGAGTAGATTTAAGATTTGACATGTAGATTTGACATTTAACATTTGAGTTTTGACATTTTTTTATCTTATTAGTTAACAATCCTTTCCAATCTGCTACCATTAAATTATGGTTTTATCAGCCCGCACCAAAGCCTATGTTTACCTTGGCATAACCACCGCTATCTGGGGGGTCGCCGCCGTTGTTATCAAAACCACCTTAAACTACCTGCCGCCGGTCACCTTTTTGTTTTTTCGCTATGTCTTAAATCTTATCTTCTTCCTGCCCATCTTCCTCGTTTGGAAACAAAAAAACCACATTAAGCTTCATCGAGTCATAACCCTGCTAGCCCTAGGCAGTCTGCTAAGCGCCAGCCTTTTGCTTATCTTTTTTGGCTTCCAACAAACCAGCGCTATCGAGGGTACTTTTTTATCCTCCCTTTCTCCTATCTTTGTGGTTGTTAGCGGAGCTTTATTTTTAAAAGAAAAAATCACCCGCCAAGAAAAAATCGGTTTTTTTATCACTCTTGTCGGCGCCCTTTCAATAACCCTCCTGCCCTATCTGGATACAACCGTTAACCCCCTTCAGCATCTGGGGGGCAACTTAATGACTCTTGCTTATTCCGTTATTTACTCCGTCTACTTTATTATCAGCAAATACCTGCTTAATCATAAGCATCATCCTATGGAAATTGTTTTTTTCACCATCATCGGCGGCCTTATTATCTTTTGGCCGCTGTCCGTTTGGGAGCAGTATCTTATCAACGCCCCTCTCTATCACATTTCCTTTCTCCCTGGCAAGGCCTTCATCGGCCTTTATCATCTAGGCGCCATCTTGAACAAGCTCCCGCTAGGTGCTTGGTTTGGCCTTTTTTATATGTCAATCTTCTCTACCATATTAGCTAACTGGACCAACATTAAAGGCCTCGAGCTCATTGAAGCTTCCGAAGCTACCATCTTCACATATCTTCAGCCTGTAGTTACCTTCCCGGTGGCCTTTATCATCCTTGGCGAGTCCTTGCCAGCCTTCTTCCTTGCCGGCGCCCTCATCACCGCCCTGGGAGTATACATCACAGAAAAAAGATAAAACCTCTATTCCCCCACCTATAGGGTGCAACTTGGCCAGTTTAGAATTTAGTATTTACCCGCTTCGCCTAGCGAAGCGAGGCGAGGTCATTGATAATTGGAATTTTGCCCAGCATGCCAATGCTGGGCAACCCCGTACCGTCTCCGACGCAAAGTCGGAGTCTGGTACAGGGTGACATCTAAGTTTTGACATTTTCTTATCCTATTACTTCTCAGTCTTCTTAAGGTATTCCTTCACCAATATCAACGCCAAAGCCGAATAAGATGTCAGCTTCCCCAAACCTTGATACACATATTTTTCCAATACTTCATCAAGCTTCATCTTCACCACTTCAATCTCTTCCCCCTCATCCTTCGGCAAAGGATCCTCAACCAAATCCTCGCCCAAAAATAGATACCTATATCCCCATTGGCTCATGCTGTGTTTAAATTTGCCCAAAAAGGTTACCTTTTTTGGCCTATAACCGGCTTCTTCTCTTGCCTCTCGAACAAACTCAACCGCCGCTTTTTTCACCGATAAGCCTTTCGGCGCACCGCCCGTCACCACTCCCAAAACATCTTCCCGCCAAGCCCCCCGCCACTCTTTAACCATATAAATATAGCCTTCCTTGTCAATTATCACGCCCGAAACTGCGTCAACCTCCTCGTCAAGATACTCCCAATCCACCACCAAACCATCAGCCATCCTCACCTTTATATGAGATATTTTAAACCACTTAGTCTTAACAATTACCTCTGGTGGTTTTATTATCTTCGGCTTCATGATCTTTTCCTTTCCAAAAACCAACTAAACACCAGCCACAACCAAAGCGCTCCAACTAAATAGCCGCCGACAACATCCAACAGCCAATGCTGGCCTAAGAAAATTCTTGACAGGCCAATGGCCGCCACCAGAAACCAACTCACCCACTTTAACCAATTTTTATGTTTCTCCTTCGGCAGTATATGAAGGCTCATTAATAAAATCACCCCGCCAAAAAAAACCACAAAAGCCGTTACATGTCCTGACGGCCAACAAAAATCGGCCGCTTGCTTAGTTCTTAGCCAATCAACTCCCGCCAGTTTATTTACCCAATCGCTAAACGTCGGATAATGCGATAATACATCCTGGTTTGGACATGGCCGGCCGATAATCCGCTTAAGCGCCCCCGACACCACCGCCCCGCTGGCTATTAAGATCATCAATAAAACCTCGTCCTTTTTTGACTCTTTCCAAAAATTCCATAACATTATCAAAATCACCAACCCCGCCACTGGATACATCGCTGACACCAGCACCCAAACCAATCCAAGCGGCTTGGTTGCATCAAACAGCCATCGATAAAAACCCGCCTCCCACCAAAACACGCCCGGGTGCCAGACCGCTAATCCAGCCGTCAGTAAAACCGCCAAACTTAAACCAAGCCCCACCCGCTTATTCGTAAACATAAAACAATTATAAAGACATTAAACCCAAAAGTCATCAAGGTTAAGTCGATAAACATTTTTAGCTGCACCTTTCCCCTTAACCCCGGGGGAAGCTTAGTTGCGAGTTTGCGGGTTGGCGGGTTGGCGGGTTGGCTGGTTGGCAAGTGACTAGTTTGCGGGTTAGCTAGTTACTAGATAAAGATTTGTTTGTAATTGAAAAATGAATCTCCCCGGCCTAAAGGCCGGGGATCCAAGTAAGGTGGATTGGATAATTGGGGTTTCATTGAAAATTGAAAATTGAAAATTTCACCCCCTGCCCCTACCGAAGGGGGTTTGTTCCTTGAGATTTGAGTTTTGGAATGTTTCCCCTGATTTCCAACCTCTTAAGAATATACCTATCAAACCTCGGGTTACACCCGAGGATTAATAGGAAATACCAACCGTCCGAGGATGAAAATCAGTTTCTCTGCTACAGGAGTGGTTTTTAGGTTTTGTTTGAAATTTGGTGCTTGGAATTTGTTTGGACACTTGGAATTTGGGATTTGGAATTTTTCACTCGCGGAGCTTGTCGACGCGAGGCGAGTAGTTTTGGCATTTGACATCTCACATTTGACATTTTGTATGGTTTATCATAAAACTATGGTTAAACATATTGCCTTAGCCTTCATTGCTTTATTCTTGATAACCATCTTTCCCCTGCGTCTCTCTTGGGCTGACGAGTTGGAGGATATCCAAAAACAAATAAACAGCCTTCAAAAACAACTCGACATGAGCCGGCAGGCCACCAGACCCTTAGAAAGCGCCTTAAACAAACTCCAAAAACAAATCAAAAGCATCCAATCCCAAATCAATGCCACCAGCAACCAACTTGTTAAAGAAGAGCAAACCATTAAAACCTTGGAAAAAACCATCATCACCAAAGAAAAAGACATCCATTCCCAACAACAAAAGCTCCAAACCCAAATCCATTACACTTACAAGCTGGCTCGGTCAATCTCGCCGATATCCCTTATCTTTAATCAAGGCTTAAGCCACCAAACTCTAACCGTTATCGCCTTTGAAGAAAGGCTCATGATGTCTTCCCGCAATCAAATACAAACATTATCGGAAAAACTGGCCACCCTTAAAAAAATCAAGCAGGAGGTCAAAAAAAGAAAAGAAATCTTGGCCGTCAAGCAAAAACGCCTAGCCTCCCTGCAATCTCAACTGGATAAGCAGGCTAGATTTTTTGCCAAGGAAATCGCCGGCGCTAAAGCCTATCAAAATATGCTGTCCCAAAAAATCGCCAGCTTAACCGCCCGCCAAAAGCAAATCTTAGCCCAAAAAACCGGACTTTTTACCACCAGTGTCGGCGATGTGCCTTTAAGCGGCGACCCTAACGCCAGAGCTGATTATGACCCAGGTTTCCGACCCGCTTTTGCCGTTTTTTCCTTCGGTGCCCCCCATTTTAAAGGTATGAGCCAATACGGCGCTTTTGGCCGCGCTAAAAAAGGCCAAAACTATCAAGATATCCTAAAAGCCTATTACGGCAACATTCGTTTAGAAACTATAAGCTCCCCATCCACCATCGCTACCACCGTCGGCACCTTGCCATTTGAAGACAGGTATTTAATGGGTATCGCTGAAATGCCAACCAAATGGGCCGACAAAGGCGGCTATGAAGCTCTTAAAGCCCAGGCCATCGCCGCCCGCACCTATGCCTTATCTTATGTCGGCTGGCGCATGGACAGCCGATCAGTTAAAAAACGCATCTGCGTCACCCAGGCCTGCCAGGTTTATAAATCCTCCAAAGCCAACAACACTCCGGATGCTTGGCGCCGGGCAGTCCAAGACACTAAGGGGTTAATCATTGTCTCTAACTCCACCAACCAAATAATCTCCGCCTGGTACTCATCCACCAGCGGCGGCTATCTAAAAAGCTACACTACCCTGGGACACTCCACTCCCGCTCACTGGGACACTCAATGCGGCAATCAAACCTGCTGGACACCAGAGGCTTATGAAAAAATCGCCGGCTCGCCTTGGTTTTATAAAGGCTGGTACAAGACCCGATCTGGCAAATCCTGCGGTCGATCCCACCCCTGGCTGACCCAGTCCGAAATGGCTGATATTATAAACACCGCCCTCGTCTACACCAACAACCCCTCCTCCCCGCCGCACCTTTCCCAAACCGACAGCTGTTTCGGTTCGGTCCCAGACACTTGGTCAACCGACAGGATTAGGCAGGAAGCCGCTAAGTACGGCGGCCCTGTCTCCTCAATCGATAGAATCGAGGTTGCCTACTCGACCGCCGGCTACACCAGCAAAGTCATCTTTTACACTAACAGGGGTAGAAAGGAATTTGACGGCGCCGTCTTTAAGAAGGTTTTTAACCTGCGCGCTCCTGGGGCTATCCACTTAGTCAGCCCGCTGTATAATATAGAGAAGAAATGAAGAAAATAATCACTATCCTCACCATTCTTTCTGCCTTACTCTTCTTCTCACCCTCGGCCATCTATGCAGGTCTTAATCAAGACTGTAATAGCACTCCCAATAGTCTAGTTTCTTATCAAAAAACAGAAACGCAAAGCCAAGTTAAAATACACCTGGAAACCACCAACACCAATCCCAACCTTATCAGAATAGAAGTATCCACAAAATGTGACAATAACATCATTCAAGGTCCAACCGATCTTAACCAAAGCCTTGATATTACACTCTCCAAAAAAGACCTTGTCGGCAGTTGCAGTGTATCTATCCAAGGAAAAGAATTAGACCCAATGAGTGTCGGCGAAGTGGATAGTAATCAAAGCTGCTCTATTCCCATACAAACCATCTTTATCACCGGCAACTACAAAATCGCTGGCAATAAACTCTACATTCCTGTGAATCTACCATTAACCTCAGATTATTACGTTGAAACGGCATGTTCCTGCGGCAACTCTGACCCCACAGCCTGCCTTTATGACCAATCTTCTAATTACAGAGCTTCCTATCTTCAATACAACTCCACCAACAAAACTGCCACTTTCATCTGGAACAACCCCCCTCCTTTAGAAGATCCTAACTACTCATGCTCCTCTCTAAACCTTTATGTGAAAGGAAGAAAGGTGGGAACCCTTGAAGATGCCTTGAACCAATATGATCAACAACAAGTTAAAAAGACCGCCAACACCCCTTGTAAATTCATCGATCCCTCCAGCCCCGAATATAACGACTGTGTAGCGTGCATGGGCGATATCAACTCTCCTTCCGGCAAGGTTTGGACCGTTTTTGGCTGTATGAACACCACCGGCACCGGCGGTTTATTTTCCACCATCTTCCGAATCCTATCCTTCCTGCTTGGTGGCGTCGCTATGCTTTTGTTGGTTTACGCCTCCTTTTTATACATCACTTCCCAAGGCGACGCCGAAAAAATCAAACAGGCCAAATCTCTCCTGACCGCCATCATCGCCGGCATTTTGTTTATCATCTTTTCCATCATGATTATGAAGTTTGTCGGCCTAACCTTACTTGATCTGCCCACACTTAAAACCTCTTCTTTTTCGGGTGGAAACAATACTCCAGGTGGGGGTAGCGGTGGAGGTGGAGGAGGTTTCGGCGGCGACTCCACACCGACATCCATTCCCACGCCCACTCTTTCATTTACTCCCACACCCACCCCAACAATTATCTATCCTCCCACTCTAACACCCACACCCATACCCACACCTTATACTCCACCACCCACTCCCACTCAAGTACCATCCCCAACCTTAACCCCAACTCCAACAACTTAAAAACATACTACTAAAAGGAGGTCTTTTATGGCTACAATCTGGGACGACATTAACTACTCAAACTCACCCCTATCCGGCTTTATTAGTAAGCTTAATATTAGCGATACCAACACCTTTGCCAGCTCTCCCGCCGCTGTTATAAATTTAATCCTCCCTTATATTCTTATCCTATCCGGCCTGCTGGTCTTCTTTTACCTACTAATGGGGGCGTTTAAGTTTTTAACCGCCATGGGTGATGAATCCAAAATCACCTCTGGCAAAAAAATGATAACCAACGCCCTTATCGGTTTTGTTATCATCTTTACCTCTTACTGGCTCATCCAAATCATCGAGGTCATCCTTAGCGTAAACATCTTAACTTCATAAACTACCCCAACAAACCTTCTCCCCCCGCCCCCAAAGTCTCTTTTGGCTTGGGGCCCCCTTTATCAACCCCGAAGGAATCTCACTCAATACCAAGGTTGTCAGTGATACCAACCTCGGAGGTTGGAAATGTCTGACAACCTTGGTAAAATCACAAACCCCT
>JAADGY010000093.1 GCA_013152165.1 bacterium | reverse complement strand
TGGGTTAGGTTTGAACATTGGGATAATTGGAATTTTGCCCAGCATGCCAATACTGGGCAACCCCGTACCGTCTTCGACGCAAAGTCGGAGTCTGGTACAGGGTGAGATTTGGAACTTAAAACCTTTATTGGAATTTTCCACTACAGGTGGACAGTTTTAACATTTAAGATGCAGCTTTGACATTTGACGTTTGAGTTTTGACATTCTTTAGCTTTTGCCCTTTGACTTTTAACTTATTTTAATCTTATCCCTTTCCCCCAACTTTGAATTTTTCATTTTGAATTTTTAACTTAATTCATCCGCACGCCGACCAG
This sequence comes from bacterium, assembly GCA_013152165.1. GTDB lineage: Bacteria > Patescibacteriota > Microgenomatia > JAADGY01 > JAADGY01 > JAADGY01. The sequence continues at coordinate 9,946 of JAADGY010000093.1, read as the reverse complement.
CCGCAACTATAGCATTTTTTACAGCCTTCCTCGATCACCAGCTTTGTCCCGCACTCAGGGCACCTGCTTGGCCCTTTTCTTTTAGATAACGGCTCTATTTTAATCCTGCTTTGGATCAGCGGCTCTTTCCTTTTCCTGCCACTGTTTTTATTGCCCTTCTCCAACACCTGGTAATCTCTTGACCCATCCCGATAAACCGTTATCCCTTTGCAGCCCGTCTGCCAGGCTAGAATATAAGCCCCTTTGACATCCTCGATCGTCGCCTTATTGGGTAAATTTATTGTTTTCGACACCGCGTTATCCGTCCACTTTTGCCAAGCCGCCTGCATTAAAATATGATCCCGCCAATCAACGTCATGAGCCACCTTAAACACCTTCTTTAACTCATCCGGAATCTGATCAATTCCCTGAACACTGCCCTGTTGAACCACTTGGTTAAGAACTTCCGGTCGATCTATACCAAACTCTTTAAGTTTCTTGGCAAAAAACGGGTTTGTGTAATACAACCCCTCATCACTTACTACATTTTTGACATACGATAAGCCAAACACCGGCTCGATTCCCGACGATACACCAGCCACCATCGATATCGATCCGGTCGGAGCGATCGTAGTAATCGCCACATTCCGCACCGGTGCCCTTTTTTCCTTGGCAAACGATGATGCCTTGAATCTTGGAAACGGGCCTCTTTTTTTAGCCAGCTTTTGTGACTCATCCCACGATATGTCATGAATAAATTTAGCTACCCGCCTGGCCAGCCGCCTGGCCGCCTCACTGTCATAAGCAACCCCCATCCTGTACAAACTATCAGCCCACCCCATCACCCCCAAGCCAATTCGCCGATTCTGTTTGACTGTATAACTAATTTGTTCCAAAGGATAATCCGACACATCGATCACGTTGTCAAGCATTCTGACCGCTGTCCGCACCGTCTGTTCCAACTCGTCCCAGTCAAATCTAGCCGTTTTGCCCTTATCAACCACATGCGCCAACAAGTTAATGGATCCAAGGTTGCAGGCATCAAATGGATGTAAAGGCTGCTCCCCACAGACATTGGTTGCTTCTATCGGCCCAACCGCCTCTAAAAGCGGATTGTTTTTATTTATCGTGTCCAAAAACACCAATCCCGGGTCCCCAGTCCGCCACGATAAAGTGGCTATTTGGTTAAACAGCGTCCCTGCCTTAATTACCTGCACCACCTCGCCGGTCCGCGGGTTGATAAGCTTCCATTCCCTGCCTTTCTCAACCGCCTTCATAAATCTGTTGCTTACTCCTACCGATAAATTAAAATTCTCAATCTCGCCCGCCTCGCTTTTACATGTAATAAACTCAAAAATATCAGGATGCCAATCATTCAAAATACCCATATTCGCCCCCCGTTTTTTGCCTCCTTGCATTACCTGTCTGGTCGCCGCGTCAAACACCTTCATAAACGACACCGGTCCAGTGGCAAACCCGCCGGCCGATTTAGTCACCACATCGCCTTTTGGCCTGATGGCTGAAAAATTAAAACCCGTCCCGCCGCCCCGCTGATGGACCAAAGCCGTCCATTTAACCGCATCAAATATCCCATCCATCGAGTCTTTAATCGGCAGTACGAAACAATTGGCCAGCTGATTTTGGGACGTCCCAGCATTATTTAATGTCCGCCCCCCAGGCAAAAACTTCATCTCGACCATCACCTGATAAAACCGCCTTCCCCACCTTCTCTCATCCCCGCCATAGTTTTTTTCTGCGCTGGCCAAGGTCTTCGCCACCCTTTCAAACATGCCTTTAGGCGTTTCCAGCGCTGCGCCGTCAGCGTCCTTTTGTAAGTACTGATTTTCAATCACTCTCAACTGGTTAACCGATAGCCCCAAATCATCTTCATTAATCCCCAAAACCTGCCTCTGCAACCTCTCCTGGGCCCTTTTTTGCCTGTATAAGATAAAAGCTTTGGCCACCGCATAATGGTTGGCCGCCATCAAAACCTGCTCGACGATATCCTGCACCTGCTCTACGCTTGGATGCTTCTGATGATTGGTCTTCGCCAGCAGATCAACCACAATGCCAGCCAATCTATTCGCCTCGGTCCGCCATTTATCCTCACCCCCACCCTTTACCGCCACAAAGGCTTTGATTATCACCCTTTTTATCTTGCTTTTTCTAAAAGCCACCAATTCTCCTGATCTCTTTTTGATTTTATCTAGCTTCATTTTTATTTGACCAATTGGACTTATCTGTCTGATCTGTCCCTTTCTTAACTTTTACAAACTGAATATCCGCACGACAGGCATGTATAACAACCTTCGCTTACCTGCATCTTCTCGCCGCACTCCGGGCATTCGGTCTCGTCCACCCGCTTTTGCCCATTCTTAATCGACACTACCTGATCGCTTTTGGAACCATCCCGATAAACCGTTATCCCCTTGCAGCCGCTTTTCCAAGCCAGCAAATAAGCCTGTCCCACTTCCTCCACCGTCGCCGACGCCGGCATATTAATCGTCTTTGACACCGAGTTATCAATCCATTTTTGCCAAGCCGCCTGCATCAAAACATGCTGGCGCGCAGTCACCGCCTCGGTCGTCACTATAACCTTTTTAATATCTTTAGGAATGCCTGCTTCACTTAGATCAGCTCCCTGGGATAGTTGTTTAATCACCTCTTTTTTCTTTTTAGCATCCACCATCTTGCCCAAAATCATCTCGAACACCGGATCCACAATAATCTTTTCTTTGACCTGCTTGTCTTCATAAAAAAGCCTTCTTTTTGTCACCAGCGAAAAAACCGGTTCGATCCCCGACGAAGTATTAGCTAAAAGCGAAATAGTTCCGGTCGGCGCCACCGTCAACAGCGTCGCATTCCTATACTTTTCAGCCGTTCCGGCAAATATTGACACATCAAAATTGCCAAACACTCCTCTTTGTTTAGCCAGCTCAATCGATGCCGCCTCGGCCTGGTTTCTAATAAACTTAGCTATCCTTTCGGCCAGCCTCAAAGACGTCGCCGAACCATACGGCACTCCCAACAAATAAAACAGGTGGGCCAGCCCCATCACTCCCAGCCCAATCTTGCGGTTGCCGTTTTTAACCATCCTTTCAATCTCTGGCAGTACATACATGTTCACCTCTACCATATTGTCTAAAAAGCGCACCGCCAGCCGAACCGTCCTTCCTAACTTATCCCAGTCTATTTCATATTTTTCTCCGCCAAACCAACCTCTGCCCTTTACCTTTTTCAAATGATTCGATAAAACTATCGAGGTTAAGTTGCAGCTTTCATAAGCTAAAAGCGGAATTTCTCCACAAGGATTCGTCGCCCACAACTTGCCCAGTGCCGGCGTTGGATTATCCTTTTCCATCCGATCTAAAAACACCATTCCCGGATCCCCGCTTTTCCACGCTGACTCGATAATTTCTCTAAACAATCTTTTTGCTTTAAGCCGCCGCACCGGCTGTTTTGTCCTTGGATTAACCAGTTGCCAATATTTATCCTTTTCCACCGCCTCCATAAAGGCATCAAACACCCCTACCGAAATATTAAAATTATCTATAGTTTTATCTGTATCCTTTAAATGGATAAACTCAAATATATCAGGGTGGTCTATGTTTAAAATGCCCATATTCGCTCCTCGGCGTTTAGCTCCTTGTAAAATCTTGGATAAAGCCGCCGAGTAAGCCTGCAAAAAATCAACCGGTCCGGAAGCCGCCTGCGGCACATTTTTAACCTTGTCCAGCTTGGGCCTGATCGCTGAAAAATTAAAACCCGTCCCGCCGTTGTTTTTTTGAATATAGGCCGCCTGCCCCAAGGTTTTGAAAATGCTTTGGATCGAATCCTCAATCGGCAGTACAAAGCACGCCGACAACTGGCCCGTACCACCTGGATTGCCGGCCTCGAACATGGCCTTGCCTGAACAAACAAATAAAAAATCCGCCATCGCTTGATAGAATTTATTCGTCATCTCCTCTACTATGCCGTTGCTTCCCCAATTAATCTCGGCCTTAGCTACATGATGCGCCACCCGATAAAACATCTCGCTGGGCGTTTCTATCACCCGGCCGTCTAAATCAGTCCTTAAATATCGTTTTTTAGCCACCTCTAATGACAGCGGCGCCAACTTTACCGGTTTCATCTTTTTACCCTTCATAAAATTTGTTTGTAAAACTTTTAACTTTTAACTGCAACTTTGAACTTTTAAATTTGAACTTTGAACTTATTAACTGTCGCACTTCGAATACCCGCACGCCCTACAGGTATAACACCCTTCACTCACCTGCATGCCGCCGCCGCATTCAGGGCAAATGGGTCCGCTGTGCACCTCGACTTTAGTAATCTTGCTAGTCCTAAAACCATTATCCTCGCTGGGGCTAAAATCCACGCCTGACTTGGCCTTCTTCTGCAGCACCTCATGCTCCCGGCTGCCGCTGACATATACCGTCATACCCTTTACTCCCATCTTCCACCCTAATAAATAAGCATCATGAACCGCCGCCGCAGTCGAACCTTCCGGACAATTAATCGTCTTCGAGATGCTGTTATCCACATACCTCTGCAAAGCCGCCTGCATCAAAACATGCTCCCTGATGCTCACGTCAGCCGATACTTTATAAATCCGCCTGAAGGCTTGCGGTAACTCTTTTATCTGCTGGCAGCTGCCTTGCTGTCTAATCGTCTCGAAAACTTGTTTTTTATCAATCTTTACTCCAGCTTTTTCCACTCTTTCTAATCCGGCCTTAAACAAGCTTGATTCATAGGATATCTCCCTATACCCGTCTCCGGCCCCCTCATGGGTCCGCATAATGTATGAAAGGGCAAACACCGGTTCACAGCCATAACCTTCCAGCGCCGACACCGTTGCTATCGCTCCGGTCGGCGCCACCGTTGTTTGGGCCGCATTCCTTATTCCATGCTTTTTTATTCCGCTTACCACTTTGCGCCAATCAACCCGCGGCCGGCCAAACCGCCCCCTTCCCTCAACCGCCTCACTCGGCGGCCGCCAGCCCTTAGCCTGCCCCATCGATTTTTCCTGCCCAACAATCTCGGGATCATAAATACTCCCTTTTATCAAAGGAAACGGACCCCTCTCTTTAGCCAGCTCAATCGAAGCCAGCATTGCATGATACCTAATAAACTCCATAATCAACCCCGCCAGCCTTATCCCTTCCTCACTGCCGTACACTACCCCCACCTCATACATTAAGTCAGCCAAACCCATCATTGACAATCCTATTCGCCGGGCTTTCTTAGCCGCCTCATCAAGCTCCGGCACCGCCGGCACATACCGATTAACATCAATCACGTCATCCAAAAAACGAACCACCCAGTAAACGCTCTCAGCCAGTTTTTGCCAGTCTATCTCGCCTTTTTCAATCACTAATCTTCCATTCTCTTTTCTAGCCCGCCAGCTTTTTTTAACGTGTGATAATAAATTAATACTTCCCAAGCAACAGTTTTCATACGGCCCCAAAAACTGTTCTCCGCATGGATTAGTCGCCTCTAGATCATACACATTGGGGATTGGGTTGTCTCGATTCGCCGCATCTAAAAACAACACCCCCGGCTCGCCGTTGTTGTGCGCATATTTTACTATCTCATTAAATAACGTTCTGGCTTTTATTCTTTTCCAGGGCTGGTAAGTCCGGGGGTTTCTTAAATGGAACCAATCATCAGCCTCGACCGCTTTCATAAACTCATCGGTTATTCCTACCGAAATATTAAAGTTAACAATCAACCCCTCCTTTGCCTTCACCGATATGAACTCGAAAATATCCGGGTGCCACACCGGCAGCACCGCCATCGCCGCCGACCGGCGGCCGCCGCCTTGGCCGATGATCTCGAAAGCTGTATCATAAATCTTTAAAAATGAAATGGCCCCGGTCGCCTCTCCCTTGCTTGTGCTGATGCTGTCTCCTTTCGGCCGGATCCGGCCAAAAGAAAAGCCAACCCCGCCGCCGGTCTGCAGAATTAAGATTGCCTTCCTTAAAATAGAAAAAATCCCCTGTTCGGTCTTGCCCAGCTCATCCTCTATCGGCAGTACGAAACAGTTGGCCAGCTGGCCAAACGGCATTCCAGCATTAGCCAGCGTTCTGCCGTTTGGCAAAAACCGCTGATCCAGCATTAAATCTTCAAACTTCTCCATCACCTCGGCTACCGTTATGCCATCTCTATAGTTGTTTTCCGCCTGGGAAACTATGCCGGCCACCCTCTTGACAATCTCTTCAGGAGTTTCCACTAGTTTGCCTTCATCATTTTTCAAACTGTACCTTTTAACAAAAATCTCATAAGCCGCCGGGCTTAGCCGCCGGCTAAGCCGGCCAGTTCTTTTATCTGTCACGGCTTGCTCCTCCATCTAACTTCTTAATCAAAAAAGCAAAATCGTTGACGCTGTTAAAATCCAAATACACCGACGCAAACCGTATATAGGCTACCTCATCCAGCCGCCTTAGCCGCCGCAGCACCGCTCCGCCCACCTGCCGCGAACTCACTTCGTTGCTTTCCTTTTTTAACAACTCCTGCTCCACCTTATCAACCAACTGATCAATCGCCTCTAAGCTGATCGGCCTTTTGTTGCAGGCCCGCATAACTCCCTCTTTTAACTTGTTTCTATCAAAAACCTCTCTGGAACTGTCTCTTTTTACCACCCATAACACCGGGCTTTCGATCTTTTCATATGTAGTAAATCGCTTGCCGCAAAAACCGCATCCTCGCCGGCGCCTTAAGACATTGTCTTTTTCGTTATAGCGCGACTCTATCACGGAATCCTGGTTATGACCGCAAAAAGGACAAATCATAAATTTAAGCTTAAAAGCTTGTTGACTCTCTAACTTAATAAACTTTCTTAATTTTTTCCTACATTTAGTGTCACAAGTCTTAATAAAACACTATATCTACCTTTTGTCAATCATTAAAAACTATATCAAACCATATCAATATTAAATCCCCTCTAGAAACTTCTTTCGCCGTTTTGAAAACCGCCGGCCAGTCCTCTTAAAGAACAATTTATGTAGCCAAAAACGCCTTGCCATCCCATAAAACTCGGCCAGGTGGCACACTCTTTGCTTTAATAACTTCTTAAACCTTCTCGGCCGTGCCGACTCTTTTTGTTATTATTAAGTTATAGTGAAAAAGTTTTTATTTTCTCTTGCTGTTTTGTTAATCGCCGGCCTTATCGGACTGTCCGGCTGGTTTTTCTGGCGGCCGTACCACCTGCCGGCTCTTAATCAAAAAGTAGACGCCGCCGTTATCCTAGGCACTAAAACATACATCGACGGCCAGATCAACCAGTGCCTGCTGGCCCGTTTAGACACAGGCATCTCGCTGATTAAAACCGGCCAGGCCTCCGCCCTCATCATGACCGGCGGCCGGGACAGCCTTAACCAGCCCACCCAGGCTCAAGTTATGGCCAGCCTGGCCCGCCACAAAGGCATTAACCCCAGAATTATTTGGACAGAAAATAAATCAAGCGACACTTGGGAAAATATTCTTTTTGCCAGGCAGATAATTGTCAAGAACAACTGGACTAAAATCGCCATCGTCACCGAACCTTATCATATGACCAGGGCCTTAATGATTTCTAAAGCCTTAGGTATTAACAGTTATCCGGCCCCGGCAGTTAAAAGCCCTTGCTGGCAAAACAACAAGCTCAGGCTCCAGCTTCTTGGCCGCGACTTCTTAGCTTTTTGGCAAGATTACTGGCGCATCTTCAATGAAAAATAAATCTAACACCCCTGCTTACTTTATCTGGTCAATTATTCTTACCCTTGCCGCCGGGCTTATTTTGTCCTTATCTATTTCATATCAAGCCTTCACTCTCCGCTACCTGCAGTCAGCCGGCCCCAACCGCCAATGGATTACCCGCCTGTATTTTCACCGCATTTTGGATAAGCTCACCCACCAGCCCAGCCCTGATCACTTTCTTTCTTTGGGTTACCAGCGGTTAAACGAAGCGGATTATCTGTGGCAGCATAACCAGCCGGCCCCAGCCAAGCAGCAACTCCAAAAAGCTGTTATTTACTTCTGCCGGGCCAATCACCTTAAACCGCAGCTTCAAATCAACCCCCGCCAGCACCTGCCGGCTTGGTTTTTTAAACTTTCCCCAAGCGACAACTATTACTGGTGGATTCGAGACACTTTATCCAGATGCCAGCTCCCAAAAACTAAACAGCTAAACAAATAGGCTGGACCGCCCTACTTCTATTAAAAAACTGCCTTTAAACTTGCAACTTCCTACTCTCAAACTCCCAACTTTGACTGTGTTTATGTTAAAATACAGGTAACATGCCAAAGCAGTTAGATCTTATCCCCACTCAATTCCTTAAACCCGAGTTCGCCCCTGATGCTGGCGGCGCCGGCGCCTCTTCACTAGCCAACATCCTAACCCTCCTTGTTTCATTCCTCACCCTTATCGCCGGGCTTTGGTTCGCTACTCAATTTATCTTAGCTGGCTGGCAATGGATGTCCGCCGGCAGTGACAGCAATAAAATCTCGGAGGCCCAAAAACAAATAGTCAACTCTTTCATCGGCCTCATGATCATCGTCGCCGCCATGACTATCACCAAAATTATCAGCATTATAACCGGCATTCAAATGCTTGATTTAGCCGGTGCTTTACAAAAATTAAGCCCTTAAAATATGCCAAGAGCAATAACTCCAACCCAAGCCGCCGGCCAGATCAGAAACACCGTCATCAAGCCGGAATTTAGCGCCGGCGCCGGCACATCTTTCTCCAACATCATCACTACCCTCTGGGGGCTGGCTTTAGTCATCGCCGGCATTCTAGTTCTGGCCTTTTTTGTTTGGGGATCTTTTGAGTGGCTAACCGCCGGCGGCGACAGCGACAAGGTTAAAAACGCTCAAAACAAAATGTCAAACGCCGTCATCGGCCTGGTTATTCTCATATCAAGCTTTGCCCTTTTGAAATTTGTTCTGCCGCTTATCGGCTTAAACATCTTCTGTCCCATCAACTGGGAAACTTTACAATTTGTTTGCTCATAAAGCCTATATGCTTAACTTAATCTCAACCGTCTACGCCGCCTCCAGCGACACCGTCAGCGACTTGGGAGAAGCCTTAGCTCCCTATCCGGGCGGACAGCTCCAGCTAGGCCAGCTTCTGCCAAAACTTTATGGCCTTGCCATTGTTTTGGGCGCCCTAGCAGTCTTGATCTTTTTTATTTGGGGCGGCATCGAATGGCTAACCGCCGGCGGCGACAGCGACAAGGTCAAAAACGCTCAAAACAAAATGTCAAACGCCGTCATCGGCTTGGTTATTTTACTGGCCGCTTGGGCTCTTTGGTGGCTGACTCTTCATATCACCGGCCTCACTCAAAAATTTACCAACCAGACCCCAAAAACTCCACCTAGGCAATCAATTCCCAGGTGGAAATGGGACAATGACGCCCCCAGCCCAACTCCCACCGATTTTATTCCCAAGTGGAAACGTTAAAAAATTAAAATAAAATAAAAAATGCCGACTCCATCACCATCCTCAATCTTCGGAGACATCAAGCCGCCCATCGGTGGTACTAAGGTCGGCGGCTATGATCCTACCTTAGACGGCCTAAGCGCCTTTTTAAGAAATATTATCTTTCTTATCTTTATCGCCGCCGGCCTGTATGCCTTTTTCAACTTTATCTTTGCCGGCTTTGACTTCATCAACGCTGGCGGTGACTCCAATAAAATCACCCAGGCTTGGAATAAGATCTGGCAAAGTCTGCTTGGCCTTGTCATTATGCTGGCCTCTTTTGCCATCGCCGCTATCGCCGGCCAAATCCTTTTCGGCCAATGGGATTTTATCTTAAAGCCAACCATCCCCGGCCCATAAACCCTTAAACCCGCCTTGCCCCAGATCCCGGCTCCCCCTATTTTTATCATGTTCCAGGGTTGTGCCCTGCCACTCTCAAAAGTGATGTTTTTGTCATTTGGTCATTCGAGATTCGTGCTTGCCCCCTTTCACTCGCGTCGACGCGAG
>JAADGY010000043.1 GCA_013152165.1 bacterium | reverse complement strand
TAATCTTCTGGCAGACAAGACAAGAAACTGTCCAGATTGCTAGCAACGACCAAAGAATCATCCCTTATCAGCTCATCCGCCAATCGCACCGCAAACTCAGAAATATCATAGCTTTTAGGCAAAAAGGCCAAAAGCCTGTCCAGGTTTTCAGCCAAACTTTTACGATTTGTTATGAGCAAGCCATCTATTAATTGTTTGAAAACCGGGGATTGGGCTAATTTTTCCCTTTCCCGTTGGGGCAACATTTCTAATACATTTAACTTAACCCGCAAATCAACACTGTCTTTTTTAAGGACGCTAAGCACTGTTGCCATGGGTATGGTTGGGTTTTCCACCTTTCTTTTTCCCCCTTCTACATCTTTGCCCAAACTCATAAATAATTTTACAATATTAGTGGGCTTGGCTGGATTCTTCACTGCCGTTTAGAATGCCTGGGGGCGGATGACAAGGCACAACCTTAAAAACCATTCCTGGTGGGTGAACTTGAATTTAGCAAGTTGTGGTTTAAAATAGGATATGGTCTTTAAAACAGATGTGGTTAAAAAAGCTTTGGTTACAGGCAGTTTCGGCCAGGATGGATCTTATCTGATTGAGCTTTTGGCAAATAAGGGTTATCAAATCACCGCCACCCATTATCCCCAACACTCCCTGCCCAAATACCTTGAACCGCTTAAAGGCAAAGTCGACTTTGCCCCGCTTGATATCGCTGATTTTAAAGCTTTAGAAAAAGTCCTGTCCCAAAATTTTTATGATGAAATTTACAACCTGGCGGCGGTTAGCTTTGTTCCTGATGCCGCCTCTTCTCCCTTGTCAGTCAAAAAAATCAATACCGACGCTGTTTGTTTTATGCTGGATTTTTTAAACAGCCGCAATTTATCCACTCGCTTTTTCCAAGCCACCTCTGCCTATATTTTCGACATGCACCAAAACATGCCCCTTAACCTGGATTCAAAGATAAACCCCAAAGAGCCATACGGCATCACCAAAGCCGCCTCGTTTTTTTGGAGCCGATTTTATAGGCAATATTACCATTTGTATATAGTTAACGGCCTTTTATTCAACCACGAATCCCCCCGCCGGCCGGATCATTTTGTTATCCCCAAGATCATAAATCAAGCCATAGAGATAAAGCAAGGCAAAAGAAAATTTATCAAGCTGGGCAATTTAGAGGTTGCCCGCGATTGGGGCTGGGCCCCGGATTTTGTTGAGGCTATGTGGCTGTCGCTTCAGCAAGCCACCCCCGATGATTATATTATCGCTACCGGCCAAGCCCATAAACTAACCGAAGTTTTAGATATAGTTTTTGATTACCTAAAGATTGATAACTGGCCCAAATATGTCAAAACCGACCCGGCCTTTTTGCGATCCGATGATCCGCCGGCGGTTTTTGGCGATATTAAATCAACCTCTAATAAATTAAAATGGCGCCCCAAACTCAGTTTTAAGCAGATGATTATCAACATAATCAAAGCCAAATTAGATGAAAAAACCAACTAAAACTATCCTAATCACCGGCGCCGCCGGCTTTATCGGCAGCCACCTGGCCGATCGGTTTCTGCAACAGGGCTACAAAGTTATCGGCGTTGATGATTTTTCCACCGGCCAGCCCGAAAACATCAAACCCTTGGCCAAACAGCCGCTTTTTAATTTTTTTCAGATAAAAGTCGAGGATTTAACCCCCAGCCATCTAGCTAATCATTCCATCGATGTTATTGCCCACCTGGCCTCGCCGGCCTCGCCGGTTGATTTTGATAAAATTCCCGAACACATAATCTCGGTCAACACCATCGGCACCCGCAGCCTGTTAAACCTGGCCCGCCGGTTTAAAAGCCGTTTTTTATTTGCCTCTACCAGCGAAGTTTACGGCGATCCATTGGTTCATCCCCAGCCCGAAACCTATTGGGGCAACGTTAACCCCCAAGGCATAAGGTCGGTTTATGACGAAGCTAAGCGCTTGGGTGAAACCTACACCGCCCTTTACCGCCGGCAATACAAGCTTGACGCCCGCATTGTTCGCATCTTTAACACCTACGGCCCCCACATGCGCCTAAACGACGGCCGGGTCATCACCAACTTTATCAAAGCCGTTATATCCGGCCAGCCCATCCCGATTTACGGCGACGGCCGGCAAACCAGATCATTTTGTTTTGTCGATGATTTGGTTGACGGCTTAACCGCTTTTTTGACCCTTGACGGCCTTGACGGCCAAACCATTAATCTGGGCAGTGACCAGGAAATAAGCATCAATCAGCTGTTTGATGTTTTTGTCCGCATCCTTAAAAAGCCTTTAGCCAAAAAGCACCGCCCCTTGATACACCCTGATGATCCCAAAAAGCGCCGGCCGGTTTTAACCAAGGCGAAAAAGCTGTTAAACTACCAGCCCAAAATTAGTTTGGCAGAGGGTTTGGTCAAAACTCTTAAATATTTTAAAGTTATCTAACCAATGAACCAAACCACCAAACCTACCGCTGTCATTATCCTGCCCACCTATAACGAAAAAAACAACATTAAAAAGCTAATCCCGGCCCTGTTTGATAAAGTCTTGCCCAAAGTAAAAAACTGGCGCTTTAAAATCCTGGTGGTTGATGATAACTCGCCGGACGGCACCGCTGATCAAGTCAGAAAGCTTCAAGCCAAATACCAAAACCTGGACCTGCTTACCGGCCAAAAGCAGGGTTTAGGCAAAGCCTATCACAAAGGCATGGATTGGGCCGTTAAAACCTATCAACCCGATGTCCTAATCCAGATGGATGCCGACCTGTCCCACGATCCAGCCCTTATCCCCCAAATCCTTGACAAACTGGAAAATGGCTGTGATGTTGTTATCGGCAACCGCTACATCAAAGGCGGAGCTATCCCGGCCGATTGGAGCCTTAAGCGAAAATTTTTGTCTTTTTGCGGCAACTTTGTCGCTTCCTTGATGTTGTTTAACTGGTCTGTCCGTGATTGGACCAGCGGCTACAAAGCCATCAAAACCGCTGTTTTCCAAGACATTAAAGATGAGATGAATAAAAAGCGGTTTAACGGCTACACTTGGCAGATTGCCCTGGTTAACAAAGCCATCCAGCATAACTATAAAATCGGATTTGTTCCTTTAAAATTTACCGACCGCCGGATCGGCCAATCAAAACTGGGTTCAGAATACATATTCAACACTCTTTTTTATTTAATCATCGATGTTGTCAAAAACCCGCCCAGGTTTTACCGTTTCGCCCTGATTGGTTTTTTTGGTTTTTTGGTTAATTTTTTCGGCTTGGCCTTTTTTTCGCAGTTAATCAAAGCCAACTGGGCTGATTTATCGGTGGGCGTAAGAAACACCATCGCCAACTCCATCGCCGCCGAGCTATCCATAATCTCTAACTTTATTTTAAACAACCTTTGGACATTTGGTGACCGCAAATTAATCGCCGCCAAGGACATAATTCCCCAGTTCGTTAAATTCAACCTGTCTTCGTTCGCCACCGGTATTTTAATCCCGTCATTAGTCATCGGCCTGGGTACGTCAATCTTTGGCGACCAATACCGGCAGTTAATCTTGGTTTTGGTTATAGTTGTCTTTACCGTCCCGGCCAATTATTTTATCTACAACAAATTTATCTGGAAGGATAAAAAGTAACCCGCCTTCAAGCCCAAGTTTTTTTCAAGAGGCGCCAAGCGGCAAGCAGGCTCCGCCGCTGGCCGATGACGGTGAATTTAAATACCAAGCAATAAAGTTGATAACATCTTGTCTGTCAAATCGATAATTGACATCGGTGTCATATAGAAATACCTTGGTTTGATCCCTGAACACAAACCGCCGATTTTTAAGCCCTAAGTATTTAATAATCGCACAGATAACATCACCCCTGTCAAATGCCCGGCCGTTGCCGTTGGCATCGCCGATTGACACCTCTGAAATATAATTTCGCCAATCAAGTTTTTGGCCTGAGTAAACATTTTGGTTGACCGCTATTTTGTAGCTGTTGTAAAAAAAGCCGTTTTGGTAATAAACCGCGGCGTCGCCCCGGCCAGATTTGGAAAAAAGCCCCGGCCCCCATTGGGAATCAACCGCCCGAAACCAAAAGAATTTAGTCACGTTGTAATTTTGTTCTAGATTGGTAAAAAGATCCCTTAGCCACTCCGGCGAGATAATTATTGGTTCATCATCGCTTCGGCCGGGATTATAATTATAAGTATCGTTTAATTCAGTCAGCCAGATCGGCTTTTGGTCCGCATCATAATCATTTAAAACATTTCTAATCAAAGCCATTTTGCCCTGATGTTGTCCATAAGCGTGAGCCGACAAAGCCCAAGCCTTGTTAAACAAATTTTTACCCTGGGGATTTCGAAACACCTCCCTTAAAAAATCAACCGCATAGACATCGCTTAAAGAACCAAAAAGAAGTTTGATATTTGGATTGACTTCGTTTCTGACCTCAACCGCATCCTTAAACAACCGCAGATACTCGTTTGCTTTGGCTGTTTGCGGTTGGTTGGGTAAAAAATAAGAATCAAGATCCGGCTCGTTCCAGATTTCATAGTAAATAATTTTTTCATTGCCTGGCGATGAATAGCGCCTGAAAACCGCCCTTAAAATTGTTTTCCATTCATCACTTGGCGGGGCCGCCTTGTCCGTCCCCTCCATACAGCCGGAAAAAACATGGGCGACATCCCGGCAAAAGGAACCAAAAATATAGCCGACCGGCTCTATGTTGTAAGCTAGGGATAAATTCACCGCCGCATCAACATCCTGCCAATACCATTCAGGGGCATAAATCCTTTTGGGAAACTTTAAAAACGACGGCCGAATCGCCAGCCTGTTTAAGGCCACCCCTGCCTTGGCTGAGCCGTAATACATATCGTTTAATTTATCGTAATTAAGGCGGTAGTTAAGCACCCGGTTAAGTTGGTCATTGTCAAACCGCCGCTTTATAAAAGTTCTGGGGAAAACCCACTGCCAAGCCGGCCCTAAAATATCCATGCCGTATTTAAAATCCTGGCTTGATCCAGCGGTAGCTAAAACTTTATCTTCCCCGGCGGCTGCGGCCATGATGTTGCCGTGCTCAAAAAAGACTTTCTTTCCACTCACCGCCAAAAACCCAACCACAGCACCAATCAACATAAACAATAACAATACTCTTTTCCTTTTGCCGGCCATAATTTCCCTTAAGTTAATTCTAACAACCCGGTTTAAACTGTCAACAATAAGCCGCCCGGCGAGCTTGGGAAGGATAATCCCCCTTTAACCATCACTATCTCTTATTAAGAGAGTAAGTTTTTTTAGTCATGTCCCAACCCTTTAACCTCCGGGGAAGCCTAAAGGTAAACCTCAGAGTTCTTTTTGGTTTCTCTGCCCTTTCCTTTCGTTCCCGGAACGTGAACAAGCCTCGTTCCGGGAACGGTTTTTGAGTGAGTGCTTGCCCGCCTTTAACTCGCGTTGCTCGTCGACGCGAGGCGGGCAGCTTTGAGATTTGACATTTAAGTTTTGAGATTTTTCATCTTATTACTTGTTTTTTTGCCTTTTTTACTAAAAACATACTTGCCGTTTTTGTAATCGACCCAAATTGTATCGCCTTTTTTAAACTCGCCCTCGATTAATTTTTTCGAGATGACGTTTTCAATCTCTTTTTGGATTACCCGCCTTAAAGGCCTGGCCCCAAAGGTTGGATCAAAGCCTTGGGTCGCCAAGGCCGTCACCGCCGCCTGGCTGACCTCTAACTTAATCCCCTGGCTGTGCAGCAACCGCCTGGTCCTTTCCAGCAAAAGTTTGACGATTTCCTGTATCTGCGGCGCCGATAAGGTGTGAAAAACAATTATTTCGTCAATCCTATTTAAAAACTCGGGCCTAAAATAAGATTTCAAAAGGCCCATTAACTGATCCTTTAACTCGTCAAACTTTTCCGGCTTGTCGGCGTATTCTTTTATCAAAGACGAGCCAAGATTGGAAGTGGCGATGATAATTGTGTTTTTAAAATCAACTGTCCGGCCTTGATTGTCAGTCAATCGGCCATCATCCAATATTTGAAGCAGGATATTAAAAACATCGGAATGGGCCTTTTCAATCTCGTCAAGTAATATAACCGCATAAGGCTGGCGCCTGACCGCTTCGGTTAGTTTGCCCCCCTCTTCGTAGCCGACATAGCCGGGAGGCGCCCCGATTAGTCGAGAAACTGTGTGTTTTTCCATAAACTCGCTCATGTCAATCCGAATCATGTGCTCCTGCGAGCCAAACAAAACCTCGGCCAATGTTTTAGCCAGTTCAGTTTTACCCACCCCAGTTGGCCCCAAAAACAAAAACGAACCAATCGGCCGGTTTGGATCTTTTAAGCCGGCCCTGGCCCGGCGGATAGCTTCGGCTACTGCCTTGACCGCTTCGTCCTGGCCGACAATCCTTTCGTGCATAATCTCTTCCAGCTTCAGCAGTTTTTCCTGCTCCTCCTGTGTTAGTTGCTTAACCGGAATGCCGGTTAATTTGGCCACAATCGAAGCCACGTCCTCTACCGTCACCATCGAAACATTAGTGCCTTTTTGCTTGTGCCATTCCTCTAGCAGTTTTTCTCTTTCCTGTTCTTTCTTTTTAATTTGTTGTTTTAATTCCTCGGCCTTGCCATAATCCCGCTTGGAAGAAGCTGATTCAAGCTCCCGTTTAAGGCGTTCCAGGTCTTTATCAATTTTATGAACCTGTTTTGGTTTGGTAGTTGCCCGCAGTCTAACCATCGCCGCCGCTTGATCGATCAAATCAATCGCCTTATCCGGCAGATATCGGGATTGGATATATCTATCCGACAACTCAGCCGCCGCCACGATCGCCTCCGGTGTAATCTTTACCCGATGGTGGGCTTCATATTTATCCTTGAGGCCGTTTAGTATCTCTATCGTTTGCTCGACCGTTGGCTCTTTGACCAGCACCATTTGGAAACGCCTTTCCAAAGCCGCGTCTTTTTCAATATACTTTCGGTACTCGTCCAAGGTAGTCGCCCCGATCAAATGCAGATCGCCCCTGGCCAACGCTGGCTTGATCATGTTCGAAGCATCAACCGCTCCTTCGGCTCCGCCGGCGCCAACCAATGTGTGGATTTCATCGATAAAAATAATCAACTTGTTTGAGTTTTTAACGATCTCGTCCAGTATTTTTTTAAACCTTTCTTCAAACTCCCCCCTGTATCTGGTCCCAGCCACGATACTGCCAACATCCAAAGCCACCACCCGCTTATCCTGCAGGCTTTCCGGCACTTCGCCTTGGACAATCCGTTGTGCTAACCCTTCTACAATAGCGGTTTTGCCCACTCCTGGTTCACCCACTAAAACCGGGTTGTTTTTGGTTCGGCGGGATAAGATCTCAATCACTGTTTCGATCTCTTCTTCCCGGCCGATGACCGGATCTAGCTTGCCGGCCCTGGCCTCTGTCGTTAAATCGCGGGAGTATTTGTCCAGGGTAGGGGTGTTGGAAGTTGTTTTTATCTCGCCTTTTTTACCGACCTTTTTTAACACTGCGGTTCTGACTTTTGTATGGGATAAGCCAGCCTTCCTTAAAATCTGGGCCGCTAAGCCCTCTTCCTCCCGGATTAAGGCCAGCAGTAAATGCTCCGGTCCAACATAAGATTTGCCCAATTCTTGAGATTCTCTAAAAGCCAGCTCGAAAACCAGCTTTGTTCTGGGGGATAGCTCTGGCATTTGTTTCTCATCTAAGGCCGCTTTTTTAACTTTGTCCAGTTCTTCCTCGATTATCTTTTTTAAGGCTTCCGGGTCCGATTTAGCCGACTTTATCACCTCGGCCACCACTTCGTTATCAAGCAGGGCAAACAGTAAATGTTCTGTGTTTAACACCGTTGAACCGTAATGTTGGGCGGTTTCAACCGCTTTGGCAAGAACTTTTTTGGTTTCTTCGGAAAAATATTCGGTGATATCAACATGCCTGACCCGGCCCCGCGGAGTTCTGGGGATTGGCCCTAAACCGGCCTCACCTTGATCAAAATCACCCACTAAATCATTAAAAAAATTATCAAACAATGAAAATCCGCCGAACGAATCATAACCGCCCCTCATCTGGGCGGCGCAAACACTGCATAAATTTAAAGTCTGCCGATGGCCGTCTCTGATAATAGTCATTCGGGTAGTTGCCTGTCTTGCACCGCATTTGTCACACAACATATACACCTCCTTTTTAAAATCAAGCTAACAATTAAAATGTATCACAAACAAAACCAAAAATCAAGCACTCAACAAATTAGAGTGCTAAACTTGTCGGATCAAGCTTCTTAACAATTGATAAAAGTAAACTTGCTTGTAAACATAATCCGGCGCCTTATCTGACAACTGATTTAATTGGTTTTCTATTGCTTCAGTTTCAAAGCTGATAAAAAAAGCGGTTTGGGGTGTTAGTTTTTGCTTTATCCTTGACAACAAGTATTTATTCCTTTGATTTAATCGCTTGACCCATCGGTTGCGGCCGGTTGAATAAAACGGTGTTTTATTGTTCATCGCCAGCATTAAATTATCTATCCTGTCCAAGCGATCCTTTATCCATAACAAATCCCTTGGCGGTATTTTTTTGTAATTTTTTATCATCGCAACCTCGAACAACGTCAAAAATCGTTTGCTTCTGGATAAATAAATCCGGCGCCTTGGAGAAGCTTGATATTTTTCAGCCAGCCTTAGAAATCTTTTACTTTGCCTTAAATAATACCTTAACCGCCGGCGCTTTCTAACCGCATTTGACCTTGATATCTGATTAATTAGTGTTTGGATATCAGCTTCTGTTTTATTCGGTGATTTTAAAATTAGTTTAGAGCTGTCGGGGTCGTATGTGACCCCATAGGTAATCGTTTGGCCTGATTTTATTTGCCCTTGATTTGTTTGCCATAAAACTCGACCATCGGCCAAACTTGCACCAACATCTAAAACATACTCACCCGATCCAGTGCCGATTAGCTTGACTGTATAATTGGATGATTTATTAATTGATGGAATAACAAGCAATTTATCATCAGGGCTGTAAAAAACTGAATCATTCGCCCCTTGATAGCCGTATTTATTGCCAAACGAATCAATAACCTGTATTTCAACCGGTGAATGAGCAAAAAAGATTAAAGCATTGGTTCTGGTTTTAATCGTTGGTTTTGATACGACTTTGCCGGCCGGTACTCCGATCTGATTTAAAACCACCCGAACCCCATCATCAGAAGAAATTATTCCTAAATGATCCCTGTCTTTCACCTCTAGTGTGTTGTTTCCCAACTGGGCGCTTTTAACCAACACTGTTCCATCTCCATCATAACTGTTGATTTTGTCAACTACCCGCCCATCCGGCCAGTAATTATTTAACTTATCCCAAAAACTACGATCAGACACCACAAGTTGATACAAGGTTGGTTTGGTATTTGTCCTGCCGTAGACAGCCGTTAGATTATTGATTCCAAAAGTTTGGTTCAGATATGTTAGCCAGTCATTTTTGACAGCCGAATTAATCGGGCGGCGGCTGTCATCAAGCAAAAAAGAGTAGGTTGGAATCAAGTCTTTTAGCACCGGCGCCAGCGACCTAATTACGTTAAGCCTTGATCCATACAGGGGTTTGTTTAAATAAATATACATTTCCAAAGCCAGTCCGGCCCAGCTGGTCTTGTCCCATAACTCACCTCCGGCCCAGGCTAGATAAGCTCTCGTCGCTCCTGCATGCGGGGAGCCGATAGTGATTAGTTTTTCAACATCAGCATCATTGTATTTTTGTACATAACTGCGCCCCACCAAACCGCCCAAACTATGCCCGGCAATGATGTATTTTTGGCTGCCGATTTTTGGCTTGACCGATGAATCAATAAAGTTTTTGAAATTATTGTCGATTTCGTCCACCGGCCGGCGCCAATCATAATTCCAAACAAAAAGATTTTCGCCCTGTTTATATCCGGATGCTTCCAAGCTTTCTATCAAATTATCATAGACATGGACAAACGGCGTCATCTTCCATCGACCCCCAGTGTTTCCCAAAAACACATCTCGATTCCAACTCCCCCCTAATCCAGGAAGGAGGATGATGGGGGTGAGTGAGGGGGATTTTTGACCTGTAACTTTAATGTAGAAAATGTGAAGATTATTCCAAGGAAGAGGATTTCCTACCTTTCGAGGATTACCAATATTTAAATAAGTAGGTGGAAATACATAATTTAAGGATTCTGTAGCTATTAATAAATCATCCAAAAAGATCTTCTGTTTGTTTTTATGATATTCCACTTTCCAAATGTGCGGCTTCAGATCTATAGATTTTGTTAACAAACGCACTAAACTTTGAGTACCAGG
>JAADGY010000018.1 GCA_013152165.1 bacterium | reverse complement strand
GATTAAAGGGTTTTAATATCACTATGATGCCACGAGGTAAAAAAATAGAGGATTTTATAACCCAATCTCTTCCAAAGGTTAAGCTGAATAAGCTCCAGCCAACAACGATAGCTGGTCAAACGGCATGGGCAGGTTATGTTGATAGTAATAAATTGCGGCATCAATTAGTATTAGTAGCGAATTTCGGCAACCAAAAAGGTGTTATTGTCATTAACGCGCAAGCTCCTCCACAACATAGGACAATGTTAAGTGATTACGTTTTGCGGCTGCGTTCGATATCGCTTCTTTCTGAGAACGATGCCAATTTAAAACCATCTGAAATTAATCCAAAAAGAGGTTTTTTCATTAGGATTGCATCGAGTTTGGTTATTGATGATTATTTTCTGTTTGAAGATGTGTTGAAGAATCTTCTCTCTTCTGATAATCCAACTAGGTCTTATCACTACTTTGTGTATGTGCGAGAACCTAAGGAAGGTTCACAGCCCAGCTCCCGATTAGAAATGAATTATCCTAGGGGGGATTATTTAAATTATAAGTATTACTTGTTGACTGACAATGGCCAGTTATCAGAAGGTAAATATGGAACTGATCAAATACAAATTACTGTTGAATCGGTCAAGGTTGATGATTTGGGTTTGTATCTTGCTAGTCCTTCGTATTGCCAACAAGACAGCGATTGCAGTTATCGGTCTAATTTTTGTGATGTGGGCGCATTTAATCCCTATCACCAATTTATTACTCCGTGGGGGTGTGGAACGGCACAGTTTCAAGGTTTTGGGCCAGAAATAGAGTTGAAGCAAAGTCTGGGATGCGCGGGGAGGGTGGAATTAAAGTACGCTGATATAAGGTGTGTGAGCAACACTTGCCAGATGATTAACCCAACGCCGGCGTGTAAGTAAATACGATTAAGGGGTCCAAAACCAACAATCTCCTTGAAGGTTTCTTTAGTGTCTTCAAGCATTGGTTAAGAAAACATCGTGGTTTAAGAAGAACTCGTCTACTACCGGCACTTATCTTTTATTTATTAATTTATTAACTTATTAACCTTTTTTGCATATTAAACCAAAATTCCTGATGTGCCGGTTGGGCAAGGATACTTGGAAAAACCATTCCGTTCCTGGAACGGTATATGTGGTACCGTTCCAGGAACGGAAATGGGGTTGGCGTTAAATTTGCTCCATGATCAATGGCAGTAATTCCCGCAGAGCCTTGCCCCGGTGGGAGAGTTGGTTTTTTTGGGCTGGGGTAAGTTGGGCGACGGTTTTTCCCAGGGCGGGAATAAACATAATCGGGTCGTAACCAAAACCGCCCTGCCCGATTGGTTTGTCGCTAATAAAGCCCTCCATTTTACCTACGGTTTTAATAGTGGTTAGAGTTTTGGGATGATAAAAAACCATAACTGCGACAAAGGCGGCTTGGCGCTTATCAAAAGGCACACCTTTTAAAGATTCAAGAACTTTGTTTATCCTGTCTTTATCGGTTTTGCCCCAGCGGGCCGAGTAAATGCCGGGTTTGCCATCCAAGGCATCAACAACCAAGCCAGAGTCGTCGGCGATGGTAGGAAGGCCCGTCTTATCGGCGAAGGCCTTGGCTTTAAGATAAGCATTTTCAAAAAAGGTACTGCCGGTTTCATCAACGTCAAGATCCAGGTTAAGATCTTTTGGGGCAACCAATTGAATTTTTTTGCCAAAGCCTTCCTCTTTGACGATTTGGGCCATCTCTTTGAGCTTGCCGGCGTTGTTGGTGGCTAAAAGAATTCTAAGCATAAATTTTAGATAATAGAAGTTGTTAAAATTTTACCGGTTTGTGCCATATAGGTATGATTTTAGCACTATTAAAAGCTAGCGGCAGTTTTAAAGGGCAAAATGGTTTACTTTTTAGGGGAAAACTGCCTATAATAGAATGAATGTTTAGTGCAGAATCTGTCAGAAAACGGTTGGTTTTGTTGTTTCTGCTGGTCGCAGTCGGGCTGGCTTTTTTTTATTGGTGGGGCAAAACCCAAGTTCATTTTTCCAATAAAAATGTGTCTTTGCCGATGATCAGCGGGGATGAAAAGCCGGCTCGACAATCAGGCAGTGATTATGCTCCAAACGAGGTGTTGGCCAAGTTTAAAAAACCTATAAGGTTTAAAAGCGGCATGCGCCTACAGGCGTTTAAGGTTGGATTTGATCAAGTAGATAAAAACAGCCTGCCGATGGCGGTGATGCAGCTTCACCAACGCTATTCCATCGAGTCTATCGAACCGGTGTTTAAAAATAAAGTATTCAAATTGCCGGCGGGAAGATCCCAAGCCAACAAGGCCGGCGATTTAATCGATGGTTATGCTGGAAAAGACAGGCTGACAAGGCTGAATAAAATTTACAGGCTGTTTTTTAGGAAAAAGCTGCCGATGAGCCGGGCCGTTAGATTATTAGAGGCGGATGCTGATGTAGAATACGCCGAACCTAATTATAGGGTGCAGGCATTTAATCAGCCGGTGGTGGTAAATGATCCGCTTTTTTTAGATCGAAAGCCGCCGGTTGAATCGCGGCAAAGCGGCCAGGCTTGGTTTTGGAATCCTGATTTTGATTATCAATGGAACCTAAAACAAATTAAACTTAGCCAAGCCTGGGGTGTCCATCAAATAAAAGGCAATGGCTTAATCAAGGTAGCGGTTTTGGATACAGGAATTGATTCGGACCATCCCGAGTTTAAGGGAGTCGAGGTGATAAAAGAATATAACTATGTGGATAACAACACCACACCGGTAGATGATTACGGGCACGGCACCCATGTGGCCGGAATTATCGGGGCTAAAACAAACAACAATTACGGCATTGCCGGGGTAGCGCCGGGGGTGGCTTTGATGGATTACAAAGTTCTTGACGCAAGGGGTTCGGGGTTTTTAAGCTATGTGGCAGAAGCGGTAGCGGCGGCAACGGACCAAAATGCCAAGGTAATCAATATGAGTTTAGGAGGGCCAAACGGCGGGAAGACTTTGGACGAGGCTTTAAAGTACGCTTATGACCATGGGGTTGTGCTGATCGCGGCGGTCGGAAATGTCCACACCGATGCTAAATATGTTATGCCGGCGGCTTCACCGTATGTAATGGCGGTGTCGGCAACCAACCCAATGGACAAAAGGCCGGCTTATTCCAACTACGGCAATGTTATTGATGTAGCGGCCCCGGGGGGCGGGCCAAGCGGAGATATTGTTTCATTGGCGGCCCATGATCCATTAAATAAAAGCAGTTACTTAAACAAGCTTGGATCAGCGGTTTATCGTCCTGAGTTTGTCCGGATGAGCGGGACGTCGATGGCGGCGCCCCATGTTGCTGGATTGGCGGCGCTTGTTATAGACGCTTATTACAGCCGACACCATCGATATCCAATTCCAGAACAAGTCAAAAATATTATTATCAACGGAGCGGATGATTTGGGTGAGCCGGGAATGGATTTGTATTACGGCTACGGCCGGATTAATGCCTTCAAGAGCTTGTCAGAAATGAATGATAACAAGCCGCCGATTGTGAAGATAATTTTTCCCCAAGAATCGATGGTCTTGGGGCCCCACAAATATGCGATTAGGGGGACGATAAAGGGTGATGGGTTTGAGTCTTACAAACTTGCCTGGAAATTTGATGATGAAGCCAAGTGGCAAGAAACAGGGGTTAGCCTGGTCGATGGGGGCAGAAAAGGCAAAGAAAATGAGGTTTTGGGCTATATTGATTTTTCTAAAACATTAGCTGATAAATTGGCGGTCCGGGCCAAGTTGCGGCTTCAGGTTAAAAGCGATGGCCGGTTTTATTCAACGACAGAGAATATTTCTATTAATAAAAGAGTTAGAAACGGATTTCCCCTTGATGTTTCTGACATCAAAGAGCTTAACAAAATACCGGTGATAGCCGATATTGACGGCAATGGAAAAAAAGAAATTGTTTATGCGGGCGATGAATATTTTTATATCTACAACTTCAAAGGCGTACGGCAGCAACGGATAAGGCGGGATGAAAGGAAAAATAAAAACGACTATATTTTGGACATTCCCAGCATCGGGGATGTGACTGCGGATAATCCGGGGAAAGAAATAGTTGGGCTGTACGTCAAAGACGGCGATGTCTTTAATCAATACTATGTGGGGGTTTGGAATGGACAGGGCCGATTATTGCCGGGCTGGCCGAAAAAAATAGGCCGCCAAAGCACCGGTTTAGCCAGAGCCGTGGCGGTTTTGGCTGATTTAGACCAAGACGGTTATGACGAGGTTGTTTATGCAGACAACTGGCGGGGGGTTGGGGGGGTTGCACCGATGAAGCTGTACGCTTGGAAGGGAGATGGCCAGGCGGTTTTTAGGCCGATAGTTTTATCCAGCGGAGTTGGCAGTGCGGATGTGGATGGTTTGGCTGTTGGCGATGTTAACGGAGACGGAATGCCTGAAATAGTGGTAGCTGTTTCAACTTGGTCGATGGGGTCATCAAGCCAGGGGTCTATTTTGGTTTTTGAACCTGACGGCCAGCCGCTTAAATCATGGCCGGCTGATATGGCTTTTAAAAACAACTCGATCATGAAAATGGTCCTGGCCGATGTTAACCAAGACGGCAAGCAGGAAATTATTTATTCAAACGTCGATGCCAAATACAACGGCAAACTGCATATAATAGACGAAAACGGCGACGAATTAAGCGGCTGGCCCAAAGATATCAATGGGGAAATACTTGATTTAAGGGCAGTCAACCTTATCGGGGGAGCTGGTTCACCGGCAGAGGTAGCGGTGTTGATTGCGCCGGCAAGCTTACAGCAATCAGATGATTATTGGGCAGTGTATGATGCCCAGGGCAATGTTAAAGCTAGAATTAAGGTTGGGGGACGGGCGGGTTTAATAAAGGATTTGAGCGGCCAGGCTGATATGGTTGCCGGCGATGTGGACGCTGATTATCAAACAGAGATGGTGTGGATAAATTGGGACAAGCAAAAGCAGGTTTCTTATTTCAAGATGATCAGTTTTGACAAACAAGGCGGCGGCTATAATTTAAAAAATAATTATGTGTTCGAGTTTCCAAGCAAGACAACTAAGATAGCGGCGGCTGATTTGGATGGCGATTTATTTTTGGATTTTGTTATAGGAACAAATGTTATAGAAAGTGATTTGTGGGGCAAGGCGATGGAGTGGCCGGCTTTTATGTACAGCTCTAAGCATAATATGAGTTATTTATATCCAACCAAGTTTGGGGCGGCGGTTGAAGATGTTAACTTAAACGGGGTTGTTGACCGGTCGGATGTGGTCTGTTTTATCGTTAAATATCTGCAAAATCAAGGCCGGGCGGTTAAGCTTCGCCGGACAGGCCCGTTTGTTTATGACCCTGATAAAAACCGGTTGTTTAATAGGGCTGATGTCATCCAAGTTATTGTTGATTATTTGAATAAGCCTTTGATGGCAAGCGGCGGCCGGTGCCTGCCCCTGCCCCGGCTTTAAACAAGCTCTGCAGGCTAAGACTCTTCCCCCTTGTCATTCTGAGCCAGACGGGCAAATCCGAAATTTGGAGCTAGTGGACATTTTGTGTGGGATTTTTGTTTAAATTAGACGAATATGAGGGGGAGAGAGGATAGTGCTAACTTTTTTTCGATCCCGGATCGTCATGGGTGACGATCCGGGATCGTGAGTGGGGGTTGATTAGGCTAGTATTTGGCCGTTGTTCAAGATAACTTGGTTATCAACCAGAACTTGATGGTTGGGAAAGCGCATGTCTTTAACAATGTCCCAATGGATGGCTGATTTATTAGCGCCGCCGCCGCGTTTTTGACTGTAGGCTCGGCCCAAAGCCAGATGAATGGTGCCGCCGATTTTTTCATCAAACAAGGTGTTTTTCATAGCTTGCTTAATGTTGTAATTAGCCCCAATAGCAAATTCGCCGACATATTTTGCTCCCTGATCTGTATCTAAAATCTTTTCAAGCTCTTTTTGGCCTGTTTTGGCTTTGGCCTTGATTACCTGGCCGGCTTTAAATTCAAGATAGATGCCTTCTATTTGATTACCCATATACATAGTTGGCATATCAAAATAAATGCGGCCCTCGACGGTTTTTTCTAAAGGAGCCAGAAAAACCTCGCCGTCAGGAATGTTAGCTTCTCCATAAGCCGCTTGGGCCAGCCGGCCTTTGATAGAAAAGGTTAGGTTAGTGTTTTCGCCCCTGATTTGAATTTTGTTGCCTTGATCCAGCAGTTTTTCCAAACGTTTTAGTTTCTTTTCCATCCGAGCGTAGTCAGTTAAACAGGCTTGATAGTAAAAATCAACCAGCCAATCAAAAGCCACGCCGGCGTCTTGGGCCATGGCCGGGGTTGGATAATAAGTTAACACCCACCTACCCTTGTCTATCATTTTGTCAAAGATCGGCCGTAGTTTCTGCTGGCGGAGGCTGATTTTTTCGGTTGGGATTTGGGATAGTTCCCGGCTGTTATCCAAGGTTGCTATTCTAATAAAAGCATCGGCCCAATCTATTTTTGCCTCTAAAACTTGTTTGGGGATGTATTTTAACTGCCAGTCGTTGGCCAGCTGATAAAATTGATAAGCAAAGCCGTTCATGTGGGAGCGGTTGATTTGAAAATCAATTTGAGTATCGATAAGCGGGTAAACACCTTGTTTAAGAGCTTCAATGTAGACAGCCTTGACCAGATTGAAAGCTCCGGAGTCAGAGGTGGTAATCAAAAGCTTTTGTTTGGGTTTAAGCTTTAAAGAGTGGTTTAAAAACACCCGGGCCAGCTGGAAATCTTTATCAGTTGGAATCATACTAAGGATTATACACAAAAACTGCCGAGCTTGTCTGATTGGCGATAAAACAAATTGGAGTTTAATCAGATATTTATTATATTTAGCAACATCAAGGGTTCAAGCTCCGAATCAGGCGGGTTAGCTGGTTGCCAAAATCATCGATGAAGCTGGGCTGGATGCAAACAAAGTCGGCTTTGAAATTGGTCGGCAGGCCGACAGGGCCGGCGGTTCTGTCATTGTCAGGATTATTAATGCCTAAGGCATAGTCAACCATCCAGCTGGGCTTGGATACGCCGTGTCCCACTTCGTAACCAACCCCTAAGGATTTGTTGGTGTGTTTGATGTTGTATAAGATCCAATGCCGGCTGGCAGGCATGCCGGTATCCCAGCCGTTGTATTTAAAATAAAACCGGTTGGGGAATTGATTAACGATTTCAGCGGCAGCGGCGGCGTCTGTAAAGGTTGTTTCTCCCTTCCAATTAAAGGTGGAGGCATACAAATCACTGCCCAACTGGAACATTAATCTAACTTTGGGGTGAATATTAGTGGCGTAAATTGCGGCCAAGTTAACAGCTGACCTGGTCCAAAGTTCTTGGAATTTTTGTTTAAATTGAGGGTCGCTAGGTTGGATGCCCAGTTTTTGGGATCCATAACGCTCCCATAATTGGCGGTTTCTTGGCCACCAAATCTGCATTTCGCCATAATAACCGCCGGACCATGTGACGATGCCTTCAAAAGCCGGGGGTTTGTTTTCTAAATTGGAACCCCAAGACCGCTTAAAGGCCAGGTCAACAGCTTGCAAAAACTGGGTTAGTTCAGTTTTAAAGACGTCGTCCCAAGGCACAAAAGTGCCGTCATTACCCCTGGGAACATAGACAGCGCCTTTGTTTATCAGCCATTGGGGGTATTTTTTGGTTGGGTTTGCCCCCTGGGAAACCCCGGCCAGATAGATCTCAACTAAAAATTTAGATCCTGATGGAACAGCTCGACTAGTTCGGTTGATGTAGCTTATCAACGGCTGAATGTTATAGGTATCATCGGCGGGGTTGAGAGTCGACCACCAAACCTCTGGGGTCGAGGATTGATAAAACCAAACAACGTCTGTGGACAAGCCCGGGGACCAATGGCAATGGCCGACCCCTTTTAATGGCGGGGATTGATTAACTCCAGCGCCGTGGCCCGGGTACTGGCCGGTGTCTGAAAGAGACGGCGAGGGGGCGGCTCCTGCCGGTGTTGCTGGCGTGTCAATCGGCAGACAGGGCTGGTTAGAAACAGACACTCGGGAGCTGTTAAGATAGTTAACAATGATTTTGATAACATCTTTTCGATTAAACTGATCATCAGATTTATCTAGGTTGTAAACATAGGTTTGGTTTGAGTTGGGAAAGTTATGATAAGAGCCTTTTAAAGATAGATATTTGACGATGGCGCAAAGGACATCACCCCTGTCATTAGTAACCGAGTTGTTGTTAAGGTCGCCGACAGCTATTTGGCCTGGGGGCAAGGTCGGCAGGGCAAAATCATCGGCGGGAACAGGGGTTGGCGTAGCCGGCGGGTTTGGAATGCCATCGCCTGATGAACAAGTAAAGCTGGCAGTTGATCGGCGACGGCCTAAAGTGTAGCTGTCGATCTGGCCGGTTATTCCCGATGGGTTTTTAGATAAAACGGTCTGCCATCTGGCTCGGCCGTTGACAAGCTGAAGGTTTGATTGGCTGCTTGGCACCTTGGCTGGGTCGTAAACAGCTTGTTTGTAGTTTACAGGAGCGGCTATTTGAAGAACATAGCTGTTAGAACCATCAGGCGTCCATTCAAAAACAGCTGTGTATTGGCCGGCGCTTGAGGAAACTGTGCAGGTGGGCCTAAGACCGGCTGGGTTTTGCTGGTAAATACGGGGAAGGGATGATGAAAAAGGGAAAAAGATAACTAAGAAAAAACTAACAATAGCAATAAAGGTAAACAAAAACAATAACCTTATATTAAGGCGCATAATAATTTAAGTTTATGGGAAGAGGAAGGGGAAATCAAGTTTTGAGCTTGGCGAATAGGGGAAATATCGATAAATCAAGATTTGCCGGCGGCGGCTGGTTAGTGATTGGTTGATAGGCGTTTTGGCCGGGTTGGGGAGCGGCCAGGGGCAGGTTTAAAAGCTTGGACAGCTTGGCGGAGGAGGAGGGCAGGAATGGGCGCAAAAGCAGGGAGAGGTTATAGACAATGTAAAGGCCGGTAAAGATGACTTTTTGGGCCTTGGCTGGGTCGGTCTTGATTAAATTCCAAGGCTGAGTTTGATTAAGGTATTTATTGCCTGATCCGGCGTAGCGGATAATTAACTCCAGCGAGTTTTTTATCTGGCAGGCGGGCATTAGCTGGTTTATTTGATCAAAGGTTTGCTGAGTCAGTTTAACAACCTCCGGGTCAACAACCTGATTGGCGGGGGAGATTTGTTGGTTTAGTTTTTGGGCATAAAAACCAAGGATGCGTTGAATAAAGTTGCCGATGTTATCCACTAGGTTGGCGTTGACCAGGTTTTCAAACTCCAGCCACTGCCAGTTTGCCGGTTTGGTTTCTGGAAGGATGGACAAAATGTAAAAACGAACGGCGTCAACCCCGTATTTTTGAGCAACTTCCAGCGAGTCAATAATTATATTCCGGCTTTTGGAGAACTTTTGGCCTTCTAGATTTAGATATTTATTAACGCATGGGAAATAAGGCAGGTTGTAGTTTCGGTGCTGGCCGATAAGCTGGCCGGGCCAAAAGATGGTGTGGAAGGTCAGATTGTCTTGGCCCATGAAATAATAATGAAGGGTTTTTTTATCCAACCAAAAATCCTGCCATTTATCCGGTTGGCCGGTTTTTTGGGCCCATTCCAAAG
Organism: bacterium; assembly: GCA_013152165.1. Taxonomy (GTDB): domain Bacteria; phylum Patescibacteriota; class Microgenomatia; order JAADGY01; family JAADGY01; genus JAADGY01. The sequence goes on along the minus strand of JAADGY010000018.1, from coordinate 832 downwards.
AAGCGGAAAAATAGCCGATAACAGCATCAAACCAAACATAGAAACGCTTGTGTTCGGCGCCCTCGATCAACATGTCTTTAGGGATTTGATCAACCGGCAAAGGCACTCCCCAGTCAAGATCGCGGGTAATCGGCCGAGGCTTTAGGCCTTCTGCCAACCAACCGATGGTTTCTTTATAGACCCAGCTGCGCCAGTGGGTAGATGGTTTGACGTATTTTTCGATTAAAGGTTGAAGTTTAGCAAAGTCAAGGTAGTAATGTTGGGTTTGTTTTAGGGTAATTGGCTGGTTGGTTAGTTTAGAAACAGGATTTATCAACTCGCCAAAGTCCAAAACCCGGCCGCAGACTTCGCATTGATCGGCCCGCTGGTTTTTAGCATGACAGTAGGGGCATTCGCCCTCGACATAGCGGTCGGGCAGGAATTTTTGTTCAGCTTTGGAATAATACTGCAGGCTTTTCTTTTTTATTATGTAGCCGTTTTTTAAAAGGTTCAAAAAAAACTGCTGGGTGGTTTGGCGGTGGTTGGCGGTGGTGGTAGAGGTAAAAAGATCATAGCTTATACCATAGGTTTTAATCAGCTGGTGAATTTTAGGAGTGTATTCATCGATTAATCGGCTGGGGGTGATGCCCCGCTTATCAGCTTCAAGGGTTATTGGAGTGCCGTGGCAGTCAGTGCCGGAAACCATTAAGACTTCATGGCCGGCCAGCCTGGCCCAGCGGGCAAAAACATCGCAAGGGATTAGATAACCGGCCAAATGGCCGACATGAAGATCGCCGTTAACATACGGCCAAGCCACACCGATAAATATTTTTTTAGCCATGGACATAGTATA
>JAADGY010000012.1 GCA_013152165.1 bacterium | reverse complement strand
GAACGAACCTAATTTATTCGGCCGCTTTCCGATGTCTGATTCCCCAAACGGCTATTTAACTTTGTATTCCCAAACTATTCAAGCTTTGCCGGCCGATTCGAATTTAAAGCCTTTTTCAATCGGCGGGCCGGCCTTAAGCCATGCTGATTATAAACAAATCAAAAAATTTGTTAAATTTACTCGGAAAAATAAGCTGCGGCTTGATTTTTTGTCCTTTCATGCCTATCATACCAATCCAGCTAAATTCGTGCGGGAGGTCAAAAACATCAAGCAGATCCTGGCGGCTTCCAATCTAAAGACTCCGGTTTTTATTACTGAATGGGGCGTCAGCGGCGACCGCCACCCGTGGTACAACACTACCAGAGGCTACTGGCACACTTTAGCGGTCGTTAGTTTGCTGGCGCCGGTTCTTGATCCGGCTGACCAACTTTTTGCTTTTGAAATAAAGGACGGCCCCAGCTTAGCCGGCTCGGCTAAACAGACCGCTGGCTGGGGCTTGTTCACCCATGAAAATAATCGATTAAGGCCTAAACCGCGGTGGTTTGCTTTCAGCCAACTGTCACAACTGCCTTGGTCGGGGCTGATAACTCCGCAGAGTTCATGGCCGGCTTATGCGGTAGTAACCACTAATCAAACAAAAGACAATCTGGGCATGATAGTGGTCAATTTAAGCGGCAAGGTGATAACCCCCACCCTAAAGCTTCGCTTTTTGCCTAACGGCCTGTGGCAAGCCGACACTTCTAGGTCTTTTCTCACCAAACAGCTAAGCTTTAAGGCGGTTAATAATAATTCTTTCGATCAATCGATCAATCTTTTGCCCTACTCGGCTGTTGTTATCCAATGGTCTCAAAAGGATCATTTTATCCGCTCTTCCGGGCGGACATCAGCTAAAACTGATTACAGCTTAAACTTGGCTCGATCATATAGCTTTTCCACTCCGATTCCGGCCCAGCCGCCTGGATTTAAATGCTGGTTTTGGTTAAAATATCGAACCACTTCTTTAAAACCGCATTCTCTTTTCCAGCTTAATTTATCAAGCGGCGGCCGAAGCTGGCCGATAGCTTCTTTGAAGTTTGGCTATAACAACTTCACTCCTGGTTTTTACCTGGCAAATGCTAAACGCAGCAGTTCTCAATCCATTCCGCTTGACTCTCTTAATTTGTCTGATTGGATGCCGCTTTCTTGTTCCCTTGCTAAAAGCGGTTTAAACTTTACCTTGACCCTTTCCCTTAACCGCAATACTATTTCTTTGCCTGTGAGCCTGCCTTCTCGCTCCGATCTGACTTTAAATCTTACCTTGAATAAAAATCCAGCTGTTGATGTGGATGATCTTAAAATCGCTCCCTTGGCAGTTTCTCCTTCTGATTTAAACAGCCGCCTATGGCTTTCCCAAGATTTTGATATTGGGCCGGCGGCTTCTCAGTTTTAAGCCTCTTTGTCCTGCCAAGTCTTTGGGATTGACCTAACTTGGTTAATGACTACAAACAAAGGATCTACCTTGAAGCCGTAGCTGAATAACAAATAGGACAGCAAGGTTATGCCGCCGACGATTCCGACTAATAAAATCAAGTTAATGGTATAGGCGGTATCAAGCCAAAGATTGACCAGCCGGTAACTGCCCCAGGCAAGCCAAAAAGAACCGATGCCGGCGCCAACAATTTTTATTAAGGTTAAATAGGACCGCTTCAACACTTCCCTTAATAATTGATTCTCTTTGAATAATAAAAAACCGCCTAAAACAAACTTGCACAAGCTGGCCAGCGATAAACTTATGGCTATGGCCAAAATATTGCCATTTTGAGGCAGTAAAATCAAGGTCGAGACTACGAAGACAAAAGTCGAGGTTAACTGCGCGATAAGAATGAACCGGCTTTGTCCTAGGGCTAAAAATATCTTTTGAAAAGTAACGCTTAGGCTTTGGGCCAGGATGATTGGTATCATAATTTTGATTAAATTAGCTGTGATTATGGTGTTTTCCCAGCTGAAGTTTTTGGAGCCCAGAACCAGCCTGACGATCGGCAGGCGCAGGACGATAAATAAAATGATAAGCGGCGTCACAATAAACAAGGTTTGGTTTATGGCCTGTTCGAACAGGTATAAAAACTTTTTAGTGTCAAGCCGTTGATTAGACAAGGCCAGCTTGGGGAAAATTGCCTGGCCCAAAGCCAGTGAAAAGACACTGATAGGCAGCCAGACTAGATTGTTGGCCAGATTAAACAGGCTTAAACTGCCGGCTGATAAAAAGCTGGCCAATCGAGTCAGCCAGTTAGCTTCGGTCTGGATTAAAAAGACCGAGACCATGTTTGGCAAAGACAGTTTGAACAAATTTTTAATCTCTGTTTTTACCTCGTTGAAGTTAAAATTTAAATCAAGTTTTCCGTCGATTACTTGGACCAGGGCCGGCAGTTGGATTAATAAGTGTCCGACACCGCCAAGCAGGACTCCCCAAACCAAGCCATTGACCTTGAAAATCGGGGTTAAGAAAATAATGCCGCCGATAATCCCCAAGTTATACATCAGGGGCGAGATGGCCGGGGCCAAAAAGCGATTATGGGTTTGCAAAATCAAAGCGCTTAAGTTTGAAACCGCTAGGATTAACTGAACCCCGATGATAAAAGGAACTATCTCTAAAAAGACCTTTCTTTGATTGGCATCAAACCCAGGCGCCAGCCAGTTGATAATGTTTCCCCACCACGGCCAGATTAAAAAGACAGCTATTAAGAATAAACTTAAGAGAAAAAACAAACTTATGAAGGCGAACCTAAAGGCTTTAGCTTGCGACTCTCTGATCAATTTGCGGCTGAAGATGGGCAAAAAGCCGGCGGCTATCATACTGCTTATAATCAGCTGGTATAGGGTGTCAGGTATTCGAAAAGCAGCGTAATATACATCCAACTGCCATTCTAAACCGCCGAAAAAATAAGTGGTTAACAAGCGGTCTCTGACTATTCCCAAAAACCGCGAGAGAAGTAACGAGGTAAGGATTATTAAGCTGGCGCTGAAAACTCTTTTTTGTTGACCGCGCAGCAAAACCAAGGGGCTGGGGAACCGATATAAACTGTAGCGCATAATTTGAGTGTGTTTTAATTTTAAACTATGACTTCGATAGTATACACTAAGAAAAAAGTCAAAAGGCAAAGGGCAAAGGGCAAAGATAACTAATAACTAAGAAGTAAGAAGGAATAAGATAAAAATAAATCAAAAGTCAAAAGGCAAAGGGCAAAAGTGAATTGAGTTTATCAAGTTAGAAAGTTCATAAAGCTAAAAGCGACATGAGATAAATTCCAATGACCAAACTCCAAGCTCCAATAAAGCTCCAAACCTCAAATTCCAAATAAGCCACCTTAAGGGAGAAACCTGACACTCAAATATCGCCCGCCAGAGACGCGAATCACTCTCCCGGAGTGTGATTAAAATGAACTCGACGATAAGAGAAGGTAATGGCAACTTTACCAAGGTTGTCAGACGTTTCAAACCTTAAGAGGTTGGGAATGTCTGACAACCTTGGTAATTGGGTAATTGATGCTGATAATTCGGGGTGGGGGCAAGGCGGGTTATATGCTTAAGAGCCAGGGAAGAAGGGGGCTTAAAAAGCCTGCAGTGCAAAACTCTTTACAATGAATGACCCCTAATGGTAGAATACCTACCATGCCAGTGACTAAATCAGCTGCTAAAAAAATGAGGGTGGATCGCCGCCGAACGATTTTTAACCTGCGGTTTAAACGCCGTTATAAGCAGGCTATAAAAAAACATATTGAAGCGGCCACGATTGAAACCTTAAAAAGAATGTATGCTTTAGTTGACCGGGCGGCTAAAAAAGGCATCATCCACAAGAACAAAGCGGCTCGCTTGAAAAGCTGGGGGGCCAAACTAATGGCTTCAAAAACAAGCCCCAAGCCAGCCAAAAAGACAAAGGGCGCGGTGAAGCCCAAAAAGGCAACAAAAAAGACAACCAAGAATAAAAAAGCAGATAAACCAAAAGCCAAGCCGGCTAAGTAAGCCTTGTGTCGGTTATTAAAGCGGCGTTTTTTAAGTGAACCAGGTGTTTTCCAAAGCTGACGATTTAGTTTCTGCATGACTCTAGAGCTTATTGAGGTAGAGCTAAAAACTATGCTATCATCAAGTGATGGGTGGGCGAGCAATCAATTTATTACCGTCGGCACAGTGGAATTATTCATTTGTAGCTTTTTTATTAAAGTGGGTAGTTTCTTATGGCCGATATGTTCTGGTTATCACTGAACTTATTGTGATTTTGGCTTTTTTGTCGCGGTTTAAGTTGGATCAAGATTTGTTAAGTTTGGAAGACAGAATCCGGGATGATCGCTTGATTTTGGAGTCGTCGCGGAAGTTTGAAGACCGCCTGCAAAAGTTAACATCAAAACAGGGGTTTGTGATTAAAGAATGGAAAGACCAATATTTATGGTCTGAGTATTTAAAAGAAGTGACCAGGCTGCTGCCCCAAGGAGTGGTGTTAAGCTCGATCACCGCCAGCGGAAGCCAGCTGAGCTTGACCGGTTCCAGCTTAAACGAAACGGCTTTGGCCTATTTAATGAATAACTTTAAAAAGAGCCCGGCGTTTAAGCGGGTGAGTTTGGAAAAGGTGGCTTCTGACTTATCGAGCAAAGAAATGCGGCTGATTACTTTTTCTTTAACAGTTCAGATAAACCCTGTCTATGTCAAGTATCGATTTTAATACATACCAAAAATGGCGGCGAACTTATTACCGGCGCAAAGACGTCAGGATTTATACTAATTCGGTACTTATCTTGCTTAGCTTTTCAATTTTGATTCTGGCGGCTATCCAGCCAACGGTAATTACGATTATTGATCTTTACCAAAAAATCCAGAGCAGCCGCGAACTGGTGGATAGAATGGACCGAAAAATAGTGGTTTTAAGGAAGCTGCAGGATAATTATTTAAAGGTGGTTGATGAGCTGCCGCTTATGGACGAGCTGTTTCCTAAAGAAACAAGCGGGGCTTATTTAGGCCGGGTAATCAAGGTTTATGTTTACAAACATAATTTAAAGTTAAAAAGTTTAAGCTTTTCCGGGTATAAATGGCCCCATCAGCCAACAGCGGTCAAGACAAAGGCCAAAACCAGGACAAAAAGCAAAACCAAAACAAAAAAAGACAGTCGAGTCTTGTCCTATGGAGCCACAGTGACGCTAAGCGGTGATTACCAAGATTTGGTTGAGTTTATGGAAGAGCTGGAAAAGTTAAGATTAATAATCAAGCTTGAGTCGTTTAATTTAAAATCATTTAAAAATGAGACTGTTTTAACAGGTAGAATTACTTTAAAGAACTGGTATGATCAAACTTAAAAAAGATTTTTTCATCATCAGCATCATGAGCGCCTTGGTGGTGGTTATTTGGTTTGTTTTCGGCATGTTTTTAAGCATCAACCGAGAGGATGTTTTGGATGCTAATTTAAACAAGCTTATTAAGTTTCCAAAGTATAAAGTCGATGAACAGCTGTTTAGGTTTTTGTCAAGCAAGACCTATCCTGTTGACAAGGCGGCGGTCTATGATGCTAGAGTCCAGCCGTTTAATTTGGCTATGATTAAAAAACAACTGGCAGAAGCGGCTAAGGAAGCCAGCGGGTCGCCTACACCTAAACAGGCCAGCCCAAGCGGTGCAAGCCAGGTATTGAATCTTTAGATAAGAAACTTTAGAATGAAGTAAGTATGCAACGTTTAAAAGAAATTCATATTCCAACCGTTGTGGCTTTGATAATCTTGGCTTTAGGTATTGGGGCGACGGTGTTTTTGGTCCAGCAAAAACAAAACCTAAAGATCAGAGCCTCGATGAGTTTGATGCCGAGCAATTTAAAAGTCAGCAACCAAACTGCGTTTAAAGGAGGTCGGGCAGAGGTGACGATATCCTGGCAGACTAAAGAGCCAACATCCGGTTTTATTTTGTATGGGATGGATCCTGATAATTTAAGCTTTATCGCCACCGACACCAGGGACAAAAACAAAGCCCAGGAGGATTATTATTTAACTCATTATGTAGAACTGGCCAACCTAACCCCTAACTCGACGGTTTATTATACTGTTGGGGTGAATAATTTGGGCATTGGACAATGCCAAAACAGTCAAGAGTTTTGTACCGATTCCAGCCAATGCGGTAAAGATGAATGCCTGCCGATGAAGTTGAAAACGCCGCCGGCGCTGGCCAGCAAGCCGGCCTTTTTAGCTCAAGGCCAGGTGCTGGATGAAAATGGCCAGGGGGCCGAGGGCGGGATAGTGTTCATCACCACCACCGGCAGCAACTTATTAAGCGCTTTGACCGATCAAAAGGGACAGTGGGCGGTTAATTTATCATTGTTGCGCCAAGCTGATTTAAAGTCCTATTTAACACTTGATAGGCAAGCCAGCCGAGTTAGCTTGGTGGCTATGTTAGGGGATAAAAAAACCCAGGGAGAGTGTTTGACTTCTGACTTAGACCCAGCCCCGCCTTTGTATTTGAACAAGCCCTATAGTTGCCAACGGTCTAAAAATCAAGAAAACTCCAAGACAGCGGATCAAAATAAGCCGCCAACGCCAACGGTTTCAGCGGAGCCGGCATCGGCAACGCCGACAGCGGCTGGGGCCAAGGCTTCCGGCTTTAATGTAGAGGAAGAGGTTATTAAAATTCTTAACCCCACCCGCGAAGGGGAAAAGCTGGCAACCAGGTCGCCGATGTTCAACGGTTTGGGGCCGTCAAAGAAGAAATTAAAGATAACGGTTCACTCAAGCCAAGAAATCTCGGCTGAGGTTTATGTTGATGAGAATGGACAGTGGCATTGGACGCCGCCGGCCGAGTTGGAGCCGGGCGAGCATACAGTAACTCTTTCATATGTTGATGAAAACGGGGAAACGCATACTGCCAGCCGGCGATTTTATGTAGCAGCGAACGGCCAAGCCAGTGAGGTGCCAAGCTACACCGCAACAGCTTCGGCCCAAACCAGCCAGACGACGCCGACGCCGACATTGACGCCAACCCCCAGCTTGAAGCCGACGGCGACGCCGACGCCCCTGCCGCGAACTTCGATGCCGTCAACAGAGTCAGGAGTGCCAAAGCCAGGGTACGAAGGAGTCTTCCTTTTACTGCTGGGCGGTTTTGGCTTCTTGACGATTGGCTTAAAGTTCCTTTATACTGAAAAGAGTTAATTTATGGATTTAAATAACAGCTTCCAACCACCAAATAAAACGGCTGAGTCTGAACAGGGGTTTTTACCCAAAGAAAAAGCGGGCGAGCCGGCAAGCCCGCCACCAAAATTGCCGCCAGCACAGCCGCCGATTGGTTTGCCGGCAAAAGGAGCCGGCGATAAAAATGGCGGTACAAGCAACAAACAGAAAACAGCAACTTTATGGCTTGGGCTTTTAGCAGGGGTGATATTAATCGTCATACCGGTTGGCATTATCATAGCTAAAAAGGTTTTGGTGAAAAAGCCAACTGCGTATCCGGTTGGGGTTGGCGGAAAGGTAGTTTGCTACCCTGACGGCGGCATAAGCAAAAAGTATGATTCGGGCAAGTTGGTTGTGGAAAACAACAAAAACGAGAATGTTAGAATTTGGGTTCAATGGAACAAATGCAGTTATGATCCAAACAACCCGCCTAAAGAAGGCTACCAATGCAACACCTATGTTAAAAGAAATCCTTACATTTTAGGGCCGGGACAAAAGATGGAGTTTTCGGCCCAGATGGACGGCAGCGGCTTGGAAGGCGAGGACTTAACCGGCAAGGTGGTACAGATTGACGCTAATACCGATGAAGAAGGTGCCGGCGGCTGTTATTTGCCTGACGGGCAACCATGGCAGGGAGGGTTGGCTTTTGCGATAAAAGCTTATCCAGCGCCGACGGCGCCGGCTGCAGAGGGCAAGGTAGTGTGTTACCCCAAAGGCGGGATGGCCAAAAAGTATGATTCGGACACTTTGGTTGTTGAAAACAAAAAGAATAAAAACGTGGAGGTTTGGGTGCAATGGAATAAGTGCGATTACAACGGCCAAACCCCACCAGCCCAAGGCTACCAATGCAACACCTATGTTAAAAGAAACCCATATATTCTAGGCCCGGGGCAGAAGATGGAGTTTTCGGCCCAGATGGACGGCAGCGGCTTGGAAAATGCCAACTTAAACTGCGGAGCGGTACAGATTGACGCCAGCACGGTCAAGTCAGAAGACGGCGGCTGTTATTTACCGGATGCCAGCACGCTATGGAGCGGCGGTTTGGGTTGGACGATCAAAGCATACGGATGCCAGACAACAACGCCGACTCCGACTCCGACGCCAACTCAACGGGCTTGCCAGGTAAGAATAGACGGCTTGTTTAAGGAAGGCGGTAAATACGAGGTAACTCTTAGCGGGACTGAAAGGTATGTGAAAGCGGCGGCTTATGTTTGCGGCGGCTATAATAACAGCTACTGTGATGTCAGAGGGCCGTCTTTTGTTAACTCCTACTGGCTGATTGGCTCAGGCGGGGATGCTAAAAGCAAGTGGGGCTCGCTGACCGGCAGCAAAAAGTTTGAAGTTGATTACCAATGCGGCGGATCGGTCCAGGTTGATGTTAATTATTGTAAAACCTGGAGCCAGGATGGAGGCCGTTGTTTAGAGCCGGTACAATGCAGCAACAGATTAGATAAGACTCCTGATTGTACAACTCCAACACCAAGCCCGACGCCCACTATGCCTCCCCTTGGAACAGCTTGCTATCAAGGCATAATCGTCAAGGTGAATGGACAAGATTACACAAATCAAGTTTTAAAGCCGGGCGATAAATTAACGTTTAGGGGGCAGGGTGTGACTGATGTCGGCAAAAACATCAATAATGTTTATTTTACGGTTTTCAAGGGAGATCAAAAAGTTGATGAGGGAGACGGTTATGATCTAAGCTATGATTTGACTGGCGACAGAAAGGTTTATTCAGCTTTATATGATTTCACCATACCGGCCGATGGTTATGGCGATTACAAGGTTTCGGTAGCGGTGCATGAACCAACCGATGGCTGGTCATGTACAACTAATTAATTATGGAAAATCTAAAAACATTTTTAAAAGATAACTGGATGACGCTGGTTTTGCTGGGCGGGACGGTTATTTTGGCAGTAGGAACGGTGATGATTGCTTTGAAATTGAAAGAGTTAGGCAGTCAACCGGTGGCTCCGAATGCGCCGGCTTCAAGGCCGGCGGCCCAAGGCGAAGCTTGTGTCAGCACCGGCGGGGCTTGCTCCTTTGGCTTTTCGGTTCCCACCCCTACCCCAACTCCTGGGATTGAATGCGGAGAAAAACTGTGCCAGACTAACGCTGACTGCAGCGGATTAGAGTATCAAGTTTGCGCCGATATCGGCTCTGACAACACTAGTCAGAAAAAGTGCGTGATAAACAGTGATTGGTTTGACGGCTGTACGCCGCCGGGGCCGACATCAACTCCAACGCCGACTCCTACGCCGACAGCAACGCCAACTCCGACACAGCCGCCGGGGCCGACGGTAACACCCGGACCAACAGCAACGCCAACTCCGATTATTATGCCGGCGGCCGGCAACAACCTGTCGACCATGGTTTTAACAGCTGGCTCAATAATCTTGGGAACCTTGGGATTACTGCTGTTGTTTTAAGTCGATAGGGTAAAATATTAGGGTGAAGAATAAAGGGAAGATTGTTATTATCGGGGCAGGTTTTAGCGGTTTATCAGCAGCTTATTGGTTGAACCGGGCCGGGTACAAGGTAAAGGTTGTTGAGGCAAAAAGCCAAGCCGGGGGGTTGGGAGCGGGTTTTAAATTGAATAATTGGGATTGGCGGCTGGAGTATTTTTACCATCATTTGTTTGCTTCAGACAAAAAGGTGTTTGATTTAATCCGCCGCATGGGATTATCTGACAAGGTTGTTTTCAAAAGGCCGGTGACAGGGCTGTGGATTAAGGATAAAACAATACGATTTGACAGCCCTTTAGATGTGGTGCGTTATCCATTTTTAGGTTGGGGTGAAAAGATGCGTTTGGGAGCCGGGGTAGCTTTTTTGAAGCTTTGGCCGTTTGGGGTAAGGTTGGAGCGGTTTAGGGCCAACCAGGCTTTGCCGATTTTGCTTGGCAGCCATGGCTATCAACAGATTTTTAAACCGCTGTTATCGGCTAAGTTTGGCAAGTGGGCTGATAAGGTTAATTTAGCTTGGTTTTGGGCTAGGATTAAAGCCAGAACCGCCAAGCTTGGTTATTATCAGGGCGGCTTTGGCCAATTGGCTGATGATATGGTTGCTTTTTTAAAAAGCCAAGGGGTTGAGTTTGTGTTTGGGGAAAAGGTAAACAGGCTTATAAACAACAAGGCGGGGTTGTTGCTGGCTGGGGAAAAAGAAAGGCATGAAGCGGACCAGGTTTTGTTAACTACTCCGCCTGATAATTGGCGCGGGTGGCACAAGGGTTTAACGGCTTATTGGTCAAGCCATTTTGCCGGCAAGGTTTTTTTAGGGGCACAAACTTTGGTGTTAAGGTTAAAAAAACCACTGCTTAATCAAACTTATTGGCTTAATATTAACGAGGCCGGCTATCCGTTTTTGATTGTGGCTGAACATACTAATTTTATGGATAAGAAAGACTACGGCGGTGAACATTTGGTTTATGTCGGTAATTATTTAACTGACAAGCACCCTTTTTGGCAAAAGAAAAAAGAGGGTCTGCTTGATATTTTTTGGCCGTTTTTGACAAAGATAAACAAAGACTTGAAAAAACAGGATGTTATTGGGGTAGAAAAATTCCAAGCCCGGTTCGCCCAGCCAGTGGTGGGAGTACATTATTCTAGGCAGATTCCGCCAATTAAAACCGGCATCAACGGAGTCTATGTAGCCAACATGTTTCAAGTTTACCCATGGGATCGAGGGATTAATTACGCGGTGGGGATAGGTAAAAAAGCGGCCGAGCTTATCTTGATAAGCTGAAAAT